>CAVGBY010000001.1:0-16458 GCA_963627355.1 uncultured Prevotella sp.
GTCCATTTTTCATTGCAAGTGTAAACTTTTCAATAAACGTATCTAAATCTGAAATTGCAGATAAATCCTCTGTTTTGTCCGTAAATTTTACAATATCCATATAAGGTGGATGAGCAATTAAAAAATCAACAGATTGTTTTTCGTTTTTGCACCACTTAAAACTTTGCGACATACACTCATTCATTTTCAAGGTATCGCAAACATCACAATTGTTAATAGTAAAATGAATGTTCTGACTATCAGACATTTTTTGAAAAATTAAGTCAATCATCGATTGATTTATATCAAAGCCGATATAATTGCGGTTCAATTTTTCACATTCAAAAAGAGTTGTCCCGCTTCCAGTAAAAAGTTCAAGAATAGTGTCATTTGTGTGTGTATCGTTTTATAAGCTGATACGGAATCTGAGGAACGAAATTACCGTGATAATTATTTTCATGCTTGCCGCTAGAATCACGTTTTTGAATAAGCCAAAGTGAATCGACATTTAAATCAGAATTCTTCCAGTCGGTTTCGTCATTTATCATTTCTACAGTTTATGTTTTTTCATTAATTATTTCTATACAGAAGGTTGTGTTTTTTTATTATAAATAATTACAGTTTCACAAAAAAAATATGAATATTGACTATATCCTTTATTGTTCAAAATCATCTTTTACAGTTATTATGTCTTTATGTTTACAAAATATCTTGCGATTTTTTTTATTTCTATGCTTCCGCTGATTGAACTGCGCGGGGCGATTCCTGTGGCAACCGCGATGGGGCTTATGCCGTCTGATGATGTTTCTAAAATCATTTTGGCTTATGCGGTTTGTATCCTGGGAAATATGGTTCCGGTTCCGTTTATTTATCTTTTTGCGCGGAAATTTCTGGAATGGGGGCAGGACAAGAGATTTATTGGCGGCATCTGCAGATTTTTTTTGATAAAGGGTAAGCGCGGCGGCGAAAAACTTCAGGAAAAGGCAGGACGCGGGCTTTTTGTGGCTCTGTTCATTTTTGTTGGAATTCCGCTTCCGGGGACTGGCGCTTGGACAGGAACTTTGGCGGCAAGTCTTTTGGACATGAAGTTTAAGGAAACGATTATTTCTGTAGTCTGCGGTGTTCTTCTTGCTGGAATTATCATGCTTGCGATTAGCCTTGGCGCTTTCGGGGCAATCCAGGCTCTGTTTGTAAGATAGCGGTTAGAATTTTGCAGTCTGACTGGATTATGTACTGAAGACTATTATCTTTTGTTAAAGTAAATATTATGTTTTGTTTAACAAAGTATAATGTTTTGTTAAAGAGAATATTATGTTCTCAGTAACAAAACATAATGTTTTCAGTAACAGAATATAATATTTTGTTACTGAGATTATTATGGTCTATGTACTGGGAAAAATTGGGCGCTCATTCTGAAAATAAATCTGGCGGCGGAAAATCTTAGGATGTTCTGCACGCGGTTTATATTGCCGTTGAGAAACCTTGCCTGATTCATTACAATAGAAAAGATTTGGCTTAAAAATTATTTATCAGAGGTTATATTATTATGGAAAACAAAGAGGTTCGTGTTCGTTATGCGCCTTCTCCGACTGGAATGCAGCACATTGGTGGTGTTCGCACTGCGCTTTTTAATTATCTTTACGCACGCTCAAAGGGCGGAAAATTTATTCTTCGTCTGGAAGATACAGACCGCACACGTTACGATGAAAAATACGTAAAAAATCTTTACGATACAATGGCTTGGCTTGGAATTGACTGGGATGAAGGCGGCGACAAGGGCGGAGAATATGGTCCTTATGTTCAGAGCCAGCGTTTTGAGCTTTACAAAAAATATGCCATGGAGCTTGTTGAAAAAGGCGAGGCTTATTACTGTTTCTGCGATGCGGAACGCCTTGACCGAATCCGTAAAATTCAGACTGAAAACAAGATGGCCCCAGGCTACGACAGAAACTGCCGTCATCTTACTCCGGAAGAAGTAAAGGCAAATCTTGAAGCCGGAAAACCTTATGTAATCAGACTAAAAGTTCCGATGGAAGGAACTACAAAATTCCACGACCACATTCTTGGCGACATTGAATGGAAAAACGAGGATATTTCGCCGGATCCGGTTCTTTTAAAATCTGACGGATTTCCGACTTATCACCTTGCAAATATTGTTGACGACCATTTTATGAAGATTAGCCACGTTATGCGCGCCCAGGAATGGATTCCTTCAACTCCGCTTCATGTCCAGATGTACCGCGCTTTTGGCTGGGAACACCCGGAATTCTGCCACCTTCCGATGGTAAACGGACAGGACGGAAAAAAACTTTCAAAGCGCCATGGTTCAACTTCTGTAAACGAATTCCGTGCACGCGGATATTTGCCGCAGGCGATTGTAAATTATGTTGCGATGCTCGGCTGTTCTTACGAGGAAGGAAAGGAATTCTATACGCTGGAAGAGCTTGCGAAATCTTTTAAGCTTGAGCATTTGAACAAAGCGCCTGCTGTTTTTGACTACAAGAAACTTGAATATTACAACGGAAACTATATCCGTATGCTAAGCGATGAGGATCTCTACAAGTGGACGCTTCCGTTTATCACAGGAACAGGAGATGCCGCCCTTGAAATCAATCCTGAAAATCCTCAGCCTGCGCCAAAAGTCGGCCCTGAATATTCGGGAATCGCGCTTGGCGACGATGGCGAGCCGGTCTGCGTTGATAAGTCAATGAATATGACTTCTGCGGAAGTGAAAGAAAAACTGCTTGCGCTTATGCCGCTTATCAAGGAACGGTTAAAGTATCTTACAGACGCCGCGGAGATGGTTCACTTTTTGTTCACAGAGCCAGCCGTTCCGCCAAAAGACCAGATTGTTCCAAAACGTCTTGACGAGGCAAAGACAAAAGAAGTCCTTGAAATTGCAAAGGATTTTGTAAAGCAGCTTCCATCCCTTGACCACGAGGCCAGCGAAAATCTTGCAAAGGAATTGTCTGAAAAACTCGGAATAAAACTCGGTGACTTTATGATGCCAATCAGAATGGCAGTGACAGGAAGCCGCGTTTCTCCGCCGCTCATCGGCTCAATCCTTATTCTTGGCGTTGAAAAATCAACCGAAAGAATTGACCGTACTTTAAAGGAATTCTAATTTTTTCAGGTTTTATTATAGTTCCCTCCGCCTTGAATTTGTTTCATGGGGGGGGATGTTCTCAGGAAAAAGTAAGTCTGTGATTCTTGCGACTCAATAGAAAGTCGGTTTTGGGTTGTGTGGGAGAATATTTTTTTGCAAAAAATCTGGCCTGATACTTTAAACTGCCCTTGATTTTTTGGTATAGTTTAGGGTATGAATTCTTCGGAAAAAAGTTACTCAATAGACTGTTCGTATAAAAGCATAGAAAAAACTGCCGAAGACGCTATTTATAAACTTGCTTTTGAATATATAAATCAGAATTCTCAAAAGTCTCAGACAACAAAAGAATTCTATGCGCGAAAATATGCAAAATTTTGCTCATTAAAAAAGGAATCCACGGCAGACGGGCTTGTGATTACGGAAAGCGCCATCTCAGAGATGAATACACTTTTTCCTGAACTTTTTAAGATTCCGTTTCCGCAGCCAAAAAATCCAAGTTTCACATTCATTGATTTGTTTTCTGGAATCGGTGGATTTCATCAGGCAATGCATCAGTTAAATGGTAAATGACTTTTAGCAAGCGAAATTGACACTTTCGCGGTTGATACTTATCTGGATAATTATGGAATAGACTCAAACAGAAGCATAAAAGATATAAGCGACGATGATTTTCCAAAACACGATGTTCTTTGCGCGGGATTCCCCTGCCAGACATTCTCTAAGGCGGGAAAACAGGCAGGGTTTGCTGACCAGACAAAAGGAACACTGTTCTTTGAGATTATCAGAATTTTAAAAAACAAAAAAATTCGTCCAAAATATTTTATTCTGGAAAATGTCCGTAATCTTCTTTCCCATGACAAAGGAAATACTTGGCGTGTAATTCAAAAATCGCTTGATGAGGTCGGATATAATTTCAAGGAAGTCATAATGAGTCCTCACCAGTTAGGGATTCCACAGCTCCGCGAGCGAGTCTATATTCTTGGTGTTAGAAAAGATGTTTACAGCGAAAAACTGAAATTTGAAATTCCCCACGTGCAGAAAGATTCTCTTGATATTTACACGACAGGAATTATTGATGAAAATCCTGATTCAAAATACAACATCAGCGAGCATGAAGAAAAAGTTTTGACTTGCTGGAATGAATTTTACAATGGAATAAAACAAAAAGTTATCGGATTTCCGATTTGGATTTCTGAATTCAAGTCAAATCACGACACAAAAGATTTGCCTGAATGGAAAGCGGAATTTTGTAAAAAGAACCGTAACTTATATACAGAAAATAAAGATTTTATAGATGGCTGGCTGAAAAAATGGAACGGTTTAAATGACTTTACACCGACCGAACGGAAATTTGAATGGCAGGCAGGTGAAAATATAAAGTCAATTTGGGACGGTTTTATCCAGTACAGACCTTCTGGAATACGTGTAAAACGTCCTAGTGCTTTTCCTGCGTTGGTTGCGATTGTTCAGATTCCGATTATCGGAAAATACAGAAGGCGGCTTACGCCAAGAGAGGCGGCCAGGCTTCAAAGTTTTCCTGACGCATTTATGCCGAACACAAACGAGCATCAGGCGTATAAGCAGTTTGGGAATGCTGTAAATGTAAATTGTGTTAAATTTTTGGCTGAACAATTATTTAAATACGGAGAGAAGAATTAGCAAATGTCGAAAAAAAAAGATGGTGGCAATTGGGCGAAAAACGGCCGTGTGCTGCCGGGTAAACGAACTAAAGAAAAACGAATTGATCAGCTATTGAAAGACGGAACTGTTCAGGTTGTTGGTGAAGACCAGCTATTCTCTGCAAAAGAGATTAATGAAATATTGGCAAGTTTATTTTCAGATAATCAAATAATTGATGGCAGAGTGTTTCTTGAAAAACAAAGCCCTAACGGCAAATCAGTTGCATTTTACACAAGAAATGTTTATCACTTGGGCGGCGACTGGAGCTCAGAGAAAAAGCGAATTGAAATAGGAAAAGATTTTTTGGATTTTTATAAAAGCAATAAAGAACAAAATGTTGAAACTATTTTATTGGGTGTCTATCATTATTATCCAGCCGGAAATGAAGTTCTTGTTCTGGATAAAGAAAATTTTGCGCGGTATATAAATGACCTGAGAAAAGAAACTTGTGAACTTCAAGAAATCAAGACAGATCGTCAGCTTTTAAGTTATTTTGATGATTTATACAAAACTCTTCCAAAGACGCTTTACGGCATTCAGTGTTACAAGGAGATGTTTTTGGCTGATGACCAGAATAAAAATCAGAGTGCATGGGAAGGCTGGTATGTTGAATATTTTGTAAAAAAATATTTGGCCGAACATCCAACTGATAGTATAGTCTGGTGGTCTAGTAAAAAAACTGGTGACTTGGATTTTGACCTGAAATTCACACACGAAAAAAACTTCTACGGTGATGTAAAATCTGACAATTCAAAAAAAAGTGTGCAGGGGAACAAGAAAAGCAATATCGATATGCTTGTAAAGGAGCAAAACGGTCGGCTTTGGTATGTGGTCTTTGAATTCACGCCAGAAAAAGATTCTGAGCACAACAACGAAACTACAATCTGGTGGAATAAAAAACTTGGAAAAGAAAAACTTCTTTCCTATTCCACACGGATGAAATATTCAGTCACTTTTCAAGGCTTAAATGTGTACGAGATAAACAAGTTTGCCTTTGATTATTTAAAAGTGTTCTATGTAAGTCCGTGCGACGGAAAACCGAGAGAGCCTAAATATAAGATTCCGAATAAAATGAAAGAATATTTGAGAATTTACCACTGTTCATAAAGAAATAATAAATGGGATGACTTTCAGAAATAGAACTTATCAGACATCCCTTTATTTCTCAAAATTTTCAACCTGCTCTGAAAGCAGCGGAACAAGCTGTTTTTTGCGGCTTACAACATCTTTCAGGTAGTAAATGTGGTCTTCCATTTTTGGGAACGTCACAAACGCCTCAAATTTCGGGTCGGCGGCAAGAAGCAGAATTGAAGAAAGCTGTGTTATGTCCGTAACAAGCAAGGCTGAAAAAATCGCCTTGTTTCCGCGGCGCTCAAATTCCAGCTCTGTCATAAAATCTTCCTTGCGGTCAAGAATTTCCTTTATGCTGCTCACCTCTATCTGGCTTACAGTGTAGGAGCCTTTCTCTTCCTGGTATTCCTTCATATCCTGGTGAATTACTTCCGAAGCCGTTCGTCCTTTGATTCCGCTTCCGGCTGTAAGAATCTCTCTTCCAAGCGCCTGGATGTCAAGGTCAGTTATGTTCGCAAGATATTCCGCAATCTGCCGGTCTATTTCAGTTGTCGTGGTTGACTGCAGAATCAGCGTGTCGCTTAAAATTCCGCACAAAAGAAGAGAAGCAATGTCTTTTGGAATCGGGATTTTTGCCTCCTGATAAAGCGTTGTGATTATTGTTGAAGTAGAGCCAAGCGGCTTGTTTATAAAAGTAATCGGATACGTTGTGCTGATAGAGCCGATTCTGTGGTGGTCAATCACTTCCGCAATCTTGTAGTGCTCGATTCCCTCGACAGCCTGAAGCAGCTCGTTGTGGTCAACAAGCACAATTTCAATGTTCGGCTCGTTGTTCAGGTCGTGTTCAGAGATAATTCCGATAACCTTATTGTTTTCGTCCACGACCGGAAGCCGTCTGATTGGCGAATCCTGCATTGACATCCTGATTTTAGAGATTGTGTCGTTGATGTGCACAGCCTTTATTTCCGGGTCTGCCATAAGCTCAACAGGAGTTGAATATGCAATCATCATCACTGTATCGCTGGTTGTGTAAGGACTCATGATTACACTTACGCCGTTTTTCTGCGCTTTTTCCTTTAATTCCTTGCTAAGAATATAGCCCGAAGTGATAATCAGAAGTTTTACTTTGCGGCTTATACATTCCTCATATATTTCCTTGCGGTCAGAAGTTATTACAATAACGTTTTCGCTTGCGTGCTCATCCAGCATTGCCTCAAAAGCCTTGTCGCTTGCCCCGCCCACCAGAATTGAAGACTTAAAGATTTCCTCCTGGTTTGAGACAACGAGCGGCTGCGCCTTCATCGTTTTTATGATATTTCCGATGCTTGTTGAAATATTCACCTTTGCTTCAGGATTCAGGATTGTAAGAATTTTCTGCGCAAAAGCCGAATAATGCAGCAAAGCCTTGTATTTTCCGTCTTTGTCCACAACCGGAACCGCGCGGAGCTGAGTCTGCTGAAGTTTTCGGATTGCATTCCAGACCGGAACATCGGCCTGGACAGTCATTGTCTCGTTTTCCATAAAGTATTCAACTTTTGGAGTCAAAGATGGCATATATTTTGGCGGTTTTACGTTAAATTTCTTAAAAACGTAATCAGTCTGAGGATTAAAATGACCCGCCCGCGCCGCAACATAATTGTCGTAGCCCAGAAGCTGCTTTAGCCGCGCATACGCTGTCGCCGCAACCGCGCAGTCAGTGTCAGGATTCTTGTGACCAAAGATATAAATTGTTTTTTTCATGCTTTATTTCTGTTCTTCCAGCACTTTCTTAAGAATCAAAAGACCGGCATCAATCTCTTTGTATGAAATATTCAGCGGCGGAACAAAACGGAGAACATCGCTTCCTGCTGTTGAAAAAAGCAGGCCTTCATTCAGGCATTGCTTTTCAATTTCAACAGGATTTTTTTCAACCTGCACGCCGATTGCAAGACCCCTTCCGCGGATTTCCTTTACAAACGGAATATTCCACCCGGCAATCTTGTTTTTTATATATTCACCCTTTTCAATTACGCTTTCAAAAAATCCCGGGGCGGTGATTGTGTCAAGAACAACGTCTGCCGCCGCGCAGGCCAATGGATTTCCCGCAAAAGTTGACTGATGGTCGCCAGCCTGAAAAACATTTCCCTTTCCACGGAAAAGACACGCGCTCATCGGAACTCCGCCGGCAATCGCCTTTGCAAAAGTTACAACCTCCGGATTTATCCCAAGCGCCGTATTTGCCATAAGAGCGCCGCAACGCCCCATTCCAGTCTGAACTTCGTCGCACATAACAATTGCCCCGGCCTCCCGGGCTGCCTTTGCCGCGGCTTTTGCCCATTCCGGGTCCAAAGGAATAACTCCGCCCTCACATTCAACCGGCTCCATAAAAAGAGCGGCAGTTGTGTCGTCAAAAGCATCCTTCAGCTCGTCAAAATTGTTGGCCTCGATTGTCTTAAAACCCTCAACATAAGGAGCAAACGCCTCAATGTGGAATTTCTGCTGCCCTGTAGCCGTCAAAGTTGCCAAAGTTCGACCATGAAAAGACTTATCCAGCGTAATGATTGTTTTTCTTTTTGAGCCGCCGTTAAGCTGACCATATTTTCGCGCAAGTTTTATTGCCGCCTCGTTTGCCTCTGCGCCGGAATTTCCAAAATAAACTCCCTCAAAACCAGTCGCGGCAAGAAGTTTGTCCGCATATTTAACCCCGATGTCGCTTGTAAAATAGTTGCACACGTGAATCTGTCGTTTAGCCTGCGCCGAAATTGCCTTTACAAGCGGTCTGTAGCCATGCCCTAGCACATTTACCGCGATTCCCGCCAGAAAATCAATATATTTTTTTCCATTCACGTCAGTCAGCACCGCGCCCTTGCCTTTTGCAAAAGTAACGTCAAAACTGCCATAATTATTTAAAACTTTTGGATTTCCCATAAAAAATTCCTTCCATACTTTATTATGATGCGGGAAAAGCCTTTCCCTACGTCCGCACTTCGTTGCGTCCTACCCATTCTCCTAGGGCTGCCGCCCTAAAACCCGCAGTCAGCGCGGTGCAAACCTCCTGTTTGCGATTCCTTCTGAAATCAATAAATCATTGTACCGTAAATCAAAAATGCCGTCCTGCCATTTTTGATTTTAGCAATATTCCTTTCGGAATATTGCAGCGCAGCGCAAACCTCCTGTTTGCGATTCCTTCTGAAATCAATAAATCATTGTACCGATGCCGCGGTCGCTGAACATTTCGATCAGGAGCGAGTGGGGAACGCGGCCGTCGATTATGTGCGTTCTTGGAACACCGCCTTTCAGGGCAATCATACAACATTCAACTTTTGGAATCATTCCGCCGGCAATCGTTCCATTTTCAATAAGCTGGGGAACTGTCGGCATTGGAATACGCGTAATCAGTGATTTCGGGTCGTTCAAGTCTTTAAGTACACCGGCAACATTTGTAAGCTGGACAAATTTTTCCGCCTTCAACGCAACTGCAATTTTTGCGGCCGCTGTATCAGCGTTTATGTTGTAGCGGCTCTGGTCTCCAGTTTCGCCAAGCGCGACAGTGGAAATTACAGGAATAAAGTCGTTTTCAAGCAAGTCGTTTATGATTTCCGGGTGAACCTGCGTAACTTCCCCTACAAAACCCAAATCAGCGCCGTCCTTGTCAATTTTTTTTGCGCGCAGCAATCCTGAGTCAACTCCAGAAAGTCCGACAGCGCGTCCGCCTTCCTGAAGCAGAATTCCTACAATGTCCTTGTTCAGTTTTCCTGTAAGAACCATCTGCACAATTTCCATTGTTTCCGCATCCGTGTAGCGCAGTCCGTTTACAAACTTGGATTCTTTTCCGACACGTTCAAGCATTTTGTTTATTTCCGGTCCGCCGCCGTGGACTAAAACAACTTTCACGCCGATTGTGTTCAAAAGCACAATGTCTTTCATCACGGCCTGCTTTAAATCCTCGTTAAGCATTGCGTTTCCGCCGTATTTTACAACAACAGTTTTTCCGACCCACTGCTTAAAATATGGCATAGCCTGAATCAAAACGTCAGACCAATGCTCGTTGTCCAAAAGTCTGCCGCGGTTTTCATCTTTTTGTATCTCTAATTCTGTCATAATTTCTTCCTGTCTAGGTTCGGTAGTCACCGTTTATTTTTACATAGTCGTAGGTAAGGTCGCAGCCCCATGCTGTTCCGGAGCAGTTTCCGTCGCCGCATTGAACTAGGATTTCCACGGCTTCCTCGCTCATGATTTTTTTTGCTTTTTCCTCATCGAAATTTTCTGGAACACCGTCTTTGTACACAAGTACGCTGTTTTCTCCGTGAACGTCAAATGTCTCGTAGTCTTCAAAATATCGTTTTGCGTTTCCTTTGCTTGTGAACCAGATGCTTGTTTTCTCCGGGGTAAAATCAATTCCGCTGTAGCCCATTGCGCATAAAAATCTTCCGAAATTTGCATCGCTTCCGAACATTGCGGCTTTTACAAGCGATGAGGAAATGACTTCTTTTGCAAGTCCTCTGGCCGCTTCCACAGTTTTTGCTCCGTTCACAGTGCATTGAACAAGTCTGGTCGCGCCTTCGCCATCCGCGGCGATTTTCATTGCCATTATTTTGTTCATTTTGTTAAGCGCGGCAAGAAAAATCCTGTAATCGTCGTTTTCTTCTGTAATTTCCTTGTTGCCCGCCATTCCGTTTGCAAGAAGAACGAGCGTGTCGTTTGTAGAAGTGTCGCCGTCAATAGAAACGCAGTTGTAGGTTTCTTTTATTGATTCTCGCAGTGCCTTGTCTATCATCGCAGGGCTTATTGCGGCATCAGTTGTTATAAATGAAAGCATGGTGCCAAGGTTTATATGAATCATTCCTGAGCCTTTACACATTGTTCCCATTCGGCAGGTTTTTCCATCAAGGATAAATTCAACTGCACATTCTTTGTATTTTGTGTCGGTTGTCATTATTGCGATTCTGGCTTCCTCGTGTCCTTTTTTAGAAAGACCTTTTGCAAGCTCATCAATTTTTGCCTCAATTTTTTCAACAGGAAGCTGGGCTCCAATTACGCCGGTTGAGCATACAACAACATCGTCCGGGT
This sequence comes from uncultured Prevotella sp., assembly GCA_963627355.1. Taxonomy (GTDB): domain Bacteria; phylum Spirochaetota; class Spirochaetia; order Treponematales; family Treponemataceae; genus Treponema_D. Next base: position 10,886 of record CAVGBY010000001.1, read on the forward strand.
TTACGTTCAGGGCGTTTCCTGCAAGGCAAGCCATTTTGTATGCGGTTTTTGCGCCTTGTTCGCCTGTACAGCAGTTCGCGTTTCCGGAATTTGCAATTACAGCCTGAATCCGTCCGTTGGCGATATTCTTTTTTGTAAGTTTAACACTTTCAGCTTTTACCCGGTTTTGAGTAAAAACACCAGATGCGGCACAAGGTTTTTCAGAATAAATCAAGGCTGTGTCGTTTGTTTTGCGGCTTGATTTGATATGGCACAGGATGCCGTTTGCTGTAAATCCTTGGGCAGCAGTTACGCCACCTTCTATGAATTTTATTTCAGACTGCATATTTATACACTCCAATTGAATATTTTTACAAAAATTATAATGATTTGAGATTTGTATAGCAATAAAAAAGTGATTTATTTTGACGCGAAGGAAAAAGGCAAGTTTGGCATCCTTGAATTGGCGGGTTTTCGCTAGAAAACCCGCCGCTTTGTCTATTCCGTTTTTGCCTTTAGCGTTTCAGGATTTCTTGTGAATTTTTCTGTCTGGGCTTTTGTAAGCTCAAATTTGTGCGGGGTTCGGCTGCAAGTTCCGTAGTATACAGAGTCATCGCCGACTTTTTCCTCGTAGATTTCAACAGAAACTGTTTCCGATGTTGTGTAAAGCTTGAATGAAACTAGCTTTTTCTTTGGAAGCACTGTCGCGTCATCAACCCATGTGGAAATATTCATGTATGCCACATTCTGAATCCATTTTTTTGCCTCGCCCGGGTCAATCTCAAAATCTGAAGTTCCCGAGATTTTCCATGCGTCAGAATTCTTTGCGCTTTTTTCAGATTCTTTTGTCAAAGTCCAGTTTTGTGTGTCCATTTCAACGTTTGCGCCGGTAATCATATTTTCTTCTATAGAATAAACTGTTTTTGAACGCAATGACTCTTCTGTCTTGTCAAAAGTTGAAATCAAGTTGCCTGAAAAAAGTAAAATATCTTTTTTGCCGGAAACTGAACCGTAAGTCTGGGAGCCTGTCGGACTTGTTTTTCCAAGCATAAGAGACTGAATTTCTTTTCCGTCCTTAAAAGCCCGCACAAAAGTTGCGCGTGATTCAGAAAGGTTGTATTTTTCGTCATTTTCAGCGTTGCCAAGCCGCGCGATTTTATCAAGAATTTTTACTTCTTGAATTTCTTTTATCATTTTTTCAACATCAGACTTGTTTGCAATGTAATTGTCCGGACCAACCTGCCAGCCAAAGCCGTTTTTTGAAAGCTCAATGGTTTTGCCGTCTTTAGAAATTGTGATTGCGTCTGGTTCTGCGTCCGTCTTGAGTGTCTTTACAGGATTTATTGCGCCTGTAATTCCCTGGATTATGCAGACTGCAAGTAAAAATGCAAAAACCGCAAGAAGTGTTATTTTTCTGGTTGTCATTTTCTACCTCTTATGCCTTTTATTTTATTTCACGCTTGTCATTCGGATTGTATTTGTCGTGGATTTTTCTTCTTCTGATTGAACGGAGCCTCCACATTACAAATCCTACGACTGCAACAAGAACTGCAAGTCCGAACTGGTTAAAATATCTTATAATCAGTGCCAGCGTGCCGCTTGTGTTCTGCATTGTGTTCAAGGAAAGTCCTTTTGTACGCATTGAGCAAAGGTCGGCGTTGCCGTTCATGTAGTCTGCCGCATTCCTTACGAACATTGCCACCGGTTCTGAGCCGTCCTCATTTATAAGTTGATTAGAAGTCGCATAGGCCGTGTTCACAGCGAAAATTCTTCCTGTCTGAGTTCCTTTCTGCAGATGCGCGGTTGTCGTGAATTCGTCTTTTTTACCCGCGTTGGAAGAATTCTGCTTCTCGTCAGGATTTTCTGTAAATGCGCTGGGGAATTTTCCTTCAACAAGAACTGCAAGATTATGGCTTTTGTAGATTGACTTGTCGTATGGAGTCTGCATATTCGGGCCGATGTCAAAATTCTGTACCATTGACCACGATTTTGGCGAAGACTTTGCAAGGACAGAAACTTTCAAGTCCTTGTTCTTTTCCGCTTCCGCTACAGAAATTTCTCCAGGCTGCAAAAGAATTACATAGCCAAGATTTTTAGAAATAACATTTTTCTGGGAAATCTGCTGTTTTGCGAGCATCGGGGCCCAGTACATCTTGATTTTTCCGTAGCCCTGCTGGTTATAAGTGTAGCAGCCCTCGTCAAAAACGTAATTTGACTCAAGTTTTACGCCGTATTTTTCAAGAATTGTGTTCAGTCCGGTGTCGATTTTTTCGTAGCTCGGCGCCTGGTAATAGGCTTCCTGCGTTGAGTTGAACGGATCCTGGAAAATCATTACGTTTCCGCCCTTAAGCAGGAACTGGTCAATCTTGTAAAGCTCTGAATCTGTGAACTTTTCTTTTGGCGCGTTGATTATGATTGTGTTTATGTTCAAAGGAATGTCAGAGCCGGTCAGGTTTATTTCCCGGAACGAATAAGAATCTGAAAGAAGTTTCTTGAAATTTGTGTCGTTTCCGTTCTGGTCAGAAAGTTCCGCCTCGTTGTGTCCTTTTATGTAGCCGATTTCCGTTGATTTTGAAAGAAGATTTTCCAGACTGCCTGAAAGGTTTTCTTCTATATTATCTACTCCGGAAATTCCGTATCCAAAGAATGAACGCTGGATTGAAAGAGGAACTGTCCTGAAAGCGCCGTTGTGCTCAATCACAAGACCGAAGATTCCTTTTCCCTCTGAGCCGTCTTTGTTCTGCCAGTTTATAAGCTGAAGTCCGTACTGGTCGGCAATGGAATCAATTTCTTCCGCAGATGGACTTTTTGACTCAAACTGAAGTCTGTTCTTGTTTTTCTGGTTTACGGAGTTGAACGCTGAAAGCACAAGTTTCTGCACATTTTCAAAATTTGCGATTCTGAACTGTTCAAGCTCGTCGTTTATGTACAAAGTTACACTGATTTTGTCGTCTGCCGAAAGTCCTGCAAGTGTGTCAGCCTGAGAAATCATCTTTGAAATTTTTGTTGTAAGATTGTACTCGAAACCTGAGTCGCTGGAAATTCCGTCGATTGTTTCAATCGCGTCGCCATAAGTTATCGCGAGTCCCATCCATACTTGCTTTACGCCGACTTCGCTGTTTTTTATCTGCTGAATCTGGACTTGACGCAATCCGTAGCCAGAGGCAATCCGCTGGTTTTCAGGTTTTTTCATGTTAAAAAACTGATAGCTGAAATTTTTGTTCGCGGCGCCCTTGTATTCCACCAGAATATCTTTTATGTACTGCGCGGTGGCGTTGTAAGGGGCCGGAAGGTTGTCGCTGAAAAAAACTTTTACAGAAAGCGGTTCTGTCAAGGTTTTTACTGTATCTTTAGAAGCCTTGCTTATTGAATAAGATCCCTGGCTTGTCAAATCAATCCTGAAAAATGCCTTGTGGCTTGCAAGGTTTGCAAGAATAAGAATCATTGCAAAAAGAACAAAGTCGCTTTTCGGGCTTTTTATCCATTCAATAATTTTTTTCATTATCTTGCCTCCTTTTTCTGGGTTACAACTGTAAGGCTAAAGAAGAATGTCGTAAGCGAAACAAAATAAATCAGGTCGCGGGAATCAATTATTCCGCGGGAGATAGAAGTAAAATGTTCGTTCGCGCTCAAAAACTGAAGGAATCCTACAATCGGGGCCGGCAAAAAGATAAGGAATTCGCTTATCATTGTCAGGACAATGCAGATTATAAACGCTGTAAAGAATGCGATAATCTGATTCTTTGTGATTGAGGACGCAAAAATTCCTATCGCGCTAAAAGCGGCGCACAGGAACAACGCTCCGATGTAACCGCCGATAATCGGACCTGCATCCGGCGTGCCGAATGGCAATATACCGATAAGATAAAGCAATGTCGGGGCAATCATAATTGCTGATGCGGCAAAAGACGCAAGGAATTTTCCTGCCGCGACATCAAATTCTGTAACAGGAAGTGTATACAGCGTTTCAATTGAACCTACACGTTTTTCTTCCGCATAGACACGCATTGTAAGCGCCGGAATAAAAAACGAAAGAATCAGAGGCAGCATCTGGAACAGATTCCTCATGGAAGCCCTGTTCTGAAGATAGAATGCCGTAAAAAACATAATTCCCATTATGATAAGGAACAGACCTGTGACAATATAGGCGATTGGACTTGCAAAATACGCGGCGAATTCGCGCTTAAAAATCACAAGGGCCGGATTTTTTAGTTTATTTTTCATTTTTTTGCTCCATTTTCAGCGCTGTTTTCTGTTGTAAGGATGTGGAATACATCTTCAAGGCTGTTGCGCTGAAGAACCAGTTCAAAAAGGTTGAATCCCGCAGAAATTACAGTTTTTGCAATTTCCGGCCGGATTTCTGTTGTTCCTTTTACAGAAAGAAGCGCGGTCGAGCCGTTTTCCGCTTTTTCAAAAGAAAGGCTTTCGATTCCTTGAATTCCGCGCAGAATTTCAGAAATCTGCGGTTCTGTTGCGCTGGTTGTAACTTTTATTACAGCCGAATTTCCAAATCTTGTCCTAAGCTGGTCGGTCGGGCTGTCTGCAACAAGTTTTCCGCCGCTGATAATAATTACCCGCGAGCAGAGCATCTCAACCTCACTTAGGATATGTGTTGAAATGATAACAGTTCTGGTTTTTCCGATTTCTTTTATAAGGGCGCGAACTTCCTCAATCTGGTTCGGGTCAAGTCCGGAGGTGGGTTCGTCAAGTATAAGAATTTCCGGGTCGTTCATAAGGGCATGGGCAAGACCTACACGTTGTCTGTAGCCGCGGCTCAAGTCGCTTATGTTTTTGTGCATTACTTCCTCAAGTCCACATTCTTTGCACAAAAGGGGAACTTTTTCGGCCGCATCTTTTCCTTCAACATCTGCAATGTAATTCAGGTAGTCGCAGACAATCATATCTCCATACAAAGGAGCGCTTTCCGGCATATAACCGATCTTTCTTTTTGATTCAACAGGATGTTCCGTGATTTCAATTCCATCAATCTTGATAGAACCGTCAGTCGGCTTTAGGAAACCTGTAATCATTCGCATTGTTGTTGTTTTTCCCGCTCCGTTCGGTCCTAAAAGCCCTACAATCTGTCCTGTAGGAATGGAAAAACTTACATCGTTTACCGCACGAAATGTACCAAAAGTACGGGAAACGTGAGACACTTCGATCATACTTTTTATATCCTCCAATTTGATGTTCAAATTCTGTAAAAAAAAGAGCTGTTTGATTCAGCTCTAGTTAAAAAATAAAACAAAGGTTCTGGCAAAATGTTACGAAAGTTTGTTAAGTTCTTTTTCGTATCTTCTGTCTTTCATCTCTTCTGCCGGTCTGTAAAGAATCGCGACATTTCCAATCAGCCTTACAAGGGTCGCCTCTGTTGAATTTACAATTCCTTCTGTAAGCCCGCGTTTTTCGTCCTTAAATTCGTTGAATTTTACTTTTATAAGCTCGTGGATTCCAAGCTCGTCGCTGATTTTTCCTGTTACGCCTTCTGAAACACCGCCTGCGCCCACAATGACTACAGATTCAATTTTATTCGCGTGTTTTTCAAGAAGTTTTCTCTGTTTGCTGTTTAAGTTAATCATAGGCACATATTCTAT
>CAVGBY010000001.1:16468-68062 GCA_963627355.1 uncultured Prevotella sp.
AGGTAACAATATGGCTTTTGATATTTCAAAGATGAGAAATATCGGTATCAGTGCTCACATTGACTCAGGAAAGACAACAACTTCTGAGCGAATTTTGTTCTATTGTAATAAGATTCACGCTATTCACGAAGTTCGCGGTAAAGACGGTGTTGGTGCTGTTATGGACAACATGGAATTGGAACGTGAGCGTGGTATCACAATCCAGTCTGCAGCAACTCAGGTTCAGTGGAAAGATTATACAATCAACCTTATCGACACTCCAGGTCACGTAGACTTTACTGTAGAAGTTGAGCGTTCACTCCGCGTTCTTGACGGCGCTATCATGATTCTTTGTGCCGTTGCGGGTGTTCAGTCTCAGTCAATTACTGTAGACCGCCAGTTAAAGCGTTATCATGTACCTCGTGTAGCATTTGTAAACAAGTGTGACCGCCAGGGTGCGAATCCTTTGCGCGTTCGTCTTCAGCTCCGCGAAAAGCTTGGCTTGAACGCATATATGATGGAGCTTCCAATCGGTCTGGAAGACAAACTTGAAGGTGTTGTTGACCTTATCAGCCAGAAGGCTATTTATTTTGACGGACCAAACGGTGAGGATCTTCGTTACGCTGATGTTCCGGCAAATATGGTTGAAGATGTAAAGAAATACCGCAAGGAGCTTATTGAAGCCGCAATCAACTTTGATGATGCTCTTATGGAAGATGCGATGATGGACGAGGAGAACGATTACGCTAACCTTGACCAGGACAAGATTATTGCCGCAATCCGCAAGGGAACAATTTCTGAGCAGTTTGTTGGTGTATTCTGCGGTTCTGCCCATGTAAACAAGGGTATCCAGCCGCTTTTGGACGCTGTAGTCCGCTATCTTCCGGCTCCAAATGAAGTAAAGAACGTTGCTCTTGACCTTGACAACAACGAGGCTGAGGTTGAGCTTGAGTCAGTTGACAACAAGCCTTGTGTAGCTTTGGCATTCAAACTTGACGACGGTCAGTACGGTCAGTTGACTTATACACGTGTATATCAGGGAAAAATCAAGAAGGGCGAGGAACTTTACAACACTCGCACAAAGAAAAGATTTAAGGTTGGCCGTCTTGTACGCATGAACTCTGCTCAGATGGAAGATATTACAGAAGGCTGCTCTGGCGACATTGTCGCTTTGTTCGGCGTAGACTGCGCTTCTGGTGATACATTTACAAACGGCGGAGTAAATTACTCAATGGCTTCAATGTTCGTTCCGGAGCCTGTAATTTCTTTGTCAATCACACCAAAAGACAAACAGGCTGCTATGCAGATGTCTAAGGCTTTGAACAGATTTACAAAAGAAGACCCTACATTCCAGACATACACAGACCCTGAGTCAAATGAAACAATCATCAAGGGGATGGGTGAGCTTCACCTTGCTGTATACGTTGAGCGAATGAAACGTGAATACAACTGTGAGGTTGTTACAGGCCAGCCACAGGTTGCTTACCGTGAATCAATCACTGCACGTGGTGACTTTAACTACACACACAAGAAGCAGACTGGTGGTTCTGGTCAGTACGGTCGTGTTGCCGGATTTATGGAGCCAGATTCAGAAAAAGATTATGAATTTATCGACTCTATCAAGGGTGGCGCTATTCCTAACGAATATATTCCATCTTGCGACAAGGGTTTCCAGAAGGCAATGAAAGAAGGTTCATTGATCGGCGCTCAGATTGTTGGTGTTAAGATTACAATCAACGATGGTCAGTATCACCCGGTAGACTCTAGCGATAACGCTTTCCAGATTGCGGCTATCGGCGCTTTCCGCGAAGGCTACATGAAGGCGAAACCGGTTATTCTTGAGCCAATCATGAAAGTTCAGATTGCCGCTCCAAACGAATTCCAGGGCAACGTATTTGGTCTTATCAACCAGCGCCGTGGTATCATTGGTGAAACAACTGATGAAAACAACACATCTGTAGTAAACGCAGAAGTTCCACTTTCAGAAATGTTCGGATTCTCAACAATTCTCCGCTCTTCAACACAGGGAAAAGGCGAATTCACAATGGAATTCGAAAAATACGGCAAAGTTCCAAACGCAGTAGCAGAAGAACTTATCAAGAAACACCAGGAAGAAAAGGCAAAAGGTAACAAATAGCAAATCCGTTAAAAATCAATGCAACCACAGTTGCATTGATTTAGGATTTACTTATTTGAAGACTAGTTTTCAGAAGGATTTGAATCTGCAAGATTTTAGGTTCATCCTTGTTGAAGCCAACCTGCTTTTTCAAGGCAAATTTGATAGACTTTTATTAAAAGTGGACTTATAGTTGTTAAGTCCACTTTTTGTTTTTCATGGAGGATTTTATGGTAAAACAGGATTTGATAAACTCAAGCCCGGTTCGTTTTTTTGAAGCAGTTTCTTCTGGTGGTCTAAAATCAGGTCAGATGGGCATAATCACTGCGAAAAAAGGTCTTGGAAAAACTTCTGTTCTTGTTCAGTTTGGAATTGACGCTTTGCTGCACGATAAGCATTTGGTTCATGTTTCTTTTGACCAGAAATCTTCCAATGTAATTGCCTGGTACGAAAGTGTTCTTGCTGAAATGGGCAAAAAAAAGAATATTGAGGATATGAATGAGCTTGGCGAGTCGATTATTCGCGACCGTACAATTTTGAATTTTAATCAGGAAACTTTTACACTTCCTAAGGTTGTGAACACCTTAAAGGCGCTAAAGGAAGGCGGAATAAAGGTTGAGGCTCTGGTGATTGACGGCGAGGATATGGAAGCGGTTTCAGTTCAGGATGTGGAATCTGTCGCGGAATTTGCAAAGGCAGAGGGAATTGTGGTCTGGTTCAGCGGAACAAACGAGAATGCGGAGCTTTCAAAAACTCTAAGACCGGAGCTTCTTCCGTTGTTCGGGATTGTTGCTCATCTTGCTTCTGATGGAAAAAGCGTCAGACTTTCAGTTTTAAAGTCAGAGGGAAAAGAATCTTCATCAGCGGATGTAAAACTTGATGCGAAAACAATGCTGATGACAAACTGAAAATTGACCGCACTGTCTGTGCGCTACTGGTTTTCTTTCCATGGGAAGATGAAAGCTTTAAAGCCACGCGTTGGATTTGCTTCAATGTCGTCTTTTAAAAGTTCTTTCCACGGAATTCTACGGCGGGCTTTGCTGTGCATAGGCTCGCCTTTTTTGTCTAATTCTTCTATATAATCGTATTTTTTCATTATAAGGCGGAATGCGTTTGCGCGTGCAAGTTCAAGTCCGCACATTCCCGGGGCAATTCCCAGCATAATTACGGAGATTGCGGAAAGGAACAGGTTGTAGAATCCAAGCACAATTGAAACAAAAAGGTTGTCAAAGAAAACGATAAAGCATTTTTTTACTGTTTTAAGGAACGGGTTATGCATATACGCTCGTAGAGCCGGATACCAGAGAAGGGAAGCCACTATGATCAGCGCCGCCCAGATATAGCAGACTCCGGATAAAAGTCCGGCAAAGGAAATTTGTCCGCCCTGAGGTCTTAGAAAATAAATTCCTCCGATTGTGGCGATTGTGATTACCGCGACAAGTGTCAGGCCATATTTTATTCCGTCTTTTACACAACTTTTTATCGACTTAAAGAAATCCTTGAATTCAATTGTCTCGTAGTCTGCGATTCCTTTTGATGACTCTGCCCAGGCAAGCGTAAAAATTGAAGAGCCGCACACAAGAACAAGGGCAAGAAAGATCCAGATGTAGAGAAAGAAATTCGCATCCTTAAAAACTGTTACTCCAAGGCTGGAAATTCCAGTGCACAAGATAATCAGAGCATCAATCAAAAGGTTTGGCACAAAGAAAAACATAACGTTGTCCCAACCGTCATAAAAATTCTTTTTGAAAAATAAATTCAGCATACAAAAAATATAGCAAGAAAATATGATTTTTGGTAGATATTTATTTTGTATATCTTTTTTTTTGGTTTATAATAGGCGCTAGAGAAGAGGGATTCTTTTTAAGGGTTTTAATTTCATGAAACTAAGACGACGTTTTTCTATTATTGCTTTTATTTGCGCCATTGAAATGTTCATTCTTGCCACCCTTACGATGATTGGGGCAAGTTTTGTCCAGCGGCTTCAGAATTTTCAATTTTTGGAGCAGGAATGTCAGTTTGGTGTTGCTGATATGATTAATTATTTAAATCAGACTGTTTCCTGGGCGGTTGACACAAATCAGGTTTCTTCAGTATGGAAAACAAAACTTGTAAGCACAAACAAGAAATTTCATGAATTTACAGGCTACAGCGGACTGAAATATTTTTCCGGGGAGTTTAGGGGTGAGGTTGATAATGCGAACAGCATCTGGACAAAAGTTGTAAATCAGGTGAATCCGTTTAATGTTCATTTTCAGAATATACAGAATGCGGCGGTAAGCGAGGAAGAAAGGGATTTTATCGCCAGAAACGGAATAAAGGCCGCGGTCGAGAATTTTGAGGATTCAGAGGCGGTTCAGTCAATCAGCAATAGTACGCTTTTGATTGAAAACCAGATGAAGGCGCTTATCCAGAACAGCAATGACCTTCGTGATATTATGGCAAAAATCAATGTTATGCTTGGTAAAAGCGTTGTTCACTATACAAATCTTTATAGAATCGGGGTTTTTCTGCTTGGCGGAATTTTTTCGGTGATTGTTCTGGTGAGCATTTTTTACGGAACAACGATTGTCATAAAGAATATCGGACGCGTTCGTGATATGTCCCTGCTTTTGTCTGAAAAAGATTTTACCACAAAAATTGTTCCTCAGGGCAGCGACGAAATGCAGGATCTGATGAACAATATGAACAACATGGTAAAGGAGATAAATGATTTCTTTATCGTTGTAAAGAAAACTGCGGCAAAGGCAATTTCTTCCGGATATTCAATAAATGACTCTTCCTCGAGCACAGCGGTCGCTACAAATGAAATTAACTTGAACATTGAAAATATTACAGATGAATTTGAAAAAATCACAAAATCGCTTGAACGTTCGGTTGAGGCTGTGAACCAGATTAATGTTCAGGTAAAGACGCTTGTTCAGGACAACAACGGTCAGGTTCAGGCGATAAATGAAAGCACAAACGCTGTTTCAAATATGATTCACGGAATTGAGCAGATTAAGGAGAATGCTGTTTCCCGTTCAAAGATTGCTATGGAAATGGGGGGCTTTGTTGCTGATGGAGATGCGAAAATAGCCGCGACAAACAAAATTCTTGGTGAAGTCATGAATCAGCTTGACCAGATAAAAGAGATTGTGACAATCATTAATTCGGTGAGCGCGCAGACAAATCTTCTTTCTATGAATGCGGCCATTGAGTCTGCCCATGCAGGCGAATACGGAAAAGGATTTGCGGTTGTTGCGGAGGAAATTCGTTCTCTTGCGGTTTCTACAGCGAACAATGCAAAAAAAATTACTGAATCAATAAAGGGAACGATTGAGGCGGTTACAGAGGCGAACCGTTCCAGTATGCTTGCATCGGAGGCGTTTGCAAAAGTTTCAAGCCATTCTCACGAGATGATTTCCGCTTTTGGCGCGATTACAAAAGAGATTGAGAATATCAACAGCCAGACAAAATATATCACCGAAAAAACAGAAGTGACTGCGTCTACGGCGGATAAAATCAATCAGTATTGCGAAAATCTTGCGCAGAATCAGGAAACTGTCGCCTCGGAAATTTCTTCTGTAAATGGGCTTTTTAACAAGGCGTTTGATGAAATCAAGGAAATCAATGCCGGAACAGAGGAAATTGTAAAACGTATGGCGGCGGTCGGTTCGCTGAGCAAAGAAAGCTACAAAAATATGACGGAACTTGAAAATGTCCTTGAAGAATTTAAAACCACAAGCGACGGGGCGGAGGAAGTTCAGCAGGAAATAGAAAATTCAATGATAGAAAATATTATTTCCCCGGAATTACAGGCGCAGCTTGAGGCGGATTTTGGAAACACGGACACCGCCAGTTCTGATGTTGAATTTGATCCATCTGCTGTTACGGACGAAACTTCTGAAGTCGCTGAAAAATCAGCGGAAAAAACAGAAGATTCAGATTTTGACGAAATGTTCGGGAATATACTGGACGAAAATCTGTAGGAATTTTCAGTTTTTTACACAATCTTTTGTGTCGTTGAAAAAATACAACGCTTTCAATATAATGTTTACTTATTATGAGTAACAATAACGAAAAGAATTCACAGTTCAGCCATTGGGCAGACCAGATGGCTGACAAAATCATCAAGGAAAAAGGCGACCTTGATTCATATACTTGTGCGTCTGGAATCACTCCTTCTGGAACTGTTCACATTGGAAACTTTCGCGAGATTATAACTGTTGATCTTGTTGTCCGTGCTTTGCGTGACCGTGGCAAGAACGTCCGCTTTATTTATTCGTGGGATGATTATGACGTTTTCCGCAAAGTTCCTGCGAATATGCCGGATCCGGAAATTCTTACAAAATATCTTAGATACCCGATTACAATGGTTCCTGACACAACCGGCAGAAACGAAAACTATGCGCGCCACCACGAGGTTGACATTGAAAAGGAACTGCCGCGCGTTGGAATCAATCCAGAATTTTTATACCAGGCGTCGCGCTACAGGGCAAACCGTTATGCGGAAGGAATGAAAAAAGCGTTGCAGAACCGCGAGCTTATCAAGGAATGTCTTAACGAATACCGTGATGAGCAGCATAAGATGAAACCAGAGGATGTCTACTGGCCTGTCTCTATTTTCTGCGGAAAATGCAACAAAGATACAACTGAAATCACCGGTTACGACGGCGAATACGGTGTTTCTTACAAATGCGAATGTGGAAACTGCGAAACCGCCGATTTGCGTACATTTAAAGGCGCTAAGCTTGGCTGGCGTGTTGACTGGCCTATGCGCTGGAACGAGGAAAAAGTTGTTTTCGAGCCGGGCGGAAAAGACCATATTTCTCCGGGTGGGTCTTACGACACTGCAAAACTTGTTTCAAAGAAGATTTATGGCTGGGATGCGCCGATTACAATGCGTTATGACTTTGTTAATCTTAAAGGCGTTCCGGGAAAGATGTCGTCTTCAAAAGGAAAGGTTATTTCTTTGGTTGACGCGCTTGAAGTTTATCAGCCGGAAGTTCTGCGCTATATTTTTGCCGGAACAAGACCGAACACAGAATTTGCAATTTCATTTGACCTTGATGTGAATAAAGTTTACGAAGATTACGACAAGACTGAACGGATTGTCTGGGGCGTTGACAAGGCTAAGTCAGAGGATATTCTTGCAAAAGAAAAGAGAATTTATGTTCTTTCCCAGATTGACAACAAAATGCCTTCTGTAATGCCGTATCAGATTGGCTTTAGAATGATGACAACATTGCTCCAGACTTATTCCGGTGATATTGATGCTGTTATTAAATCATTGGGCGATGTAAAACCTGAGCAGGAAGAGGCATTGCGTCGCCGCGCCAAGTGCGCATGGTACTGGATTCGTGAATGCGCGCCGACCTGCGCAGAAGATTTCTGCTTTGCGCTTAGGGAAGATGGTTCAAAGGCTGAGCTTTCCGGCGATATGCTTACAGCTGTAAAACGTGTCCGAGACGAAGTTGTTCCACGCGTAGGAACTTTTGCCATGGACAAAGAATGTCAGCAGGCGATGTACGATATTGCTACGGAACTTGGACTTGATGCGAAAGCGTTGTTCACCGCGTTGTACCAGGCTTTGATTGGAAAAGAGCAGGGACCGCGTCTGGCTTCATTTATGAAGATTATCGGAAAAGATAAGCTCCAGAAGATACTTTCCGTGTACTAAAAAAATAATTCCGGGTTTTTCTCTGCTGGTTCAGAGTAAAAATCCGGAATTAAATCTTTTGTTTTACTTTCGTTTTCTTAGACTTGTGTATCCGAGCGAGCGCATTGAATTAAGCACAGCGAGGAAGCATACTCCCACATCACCGAATACAGCGAGCCACATTGATCCGACCCCAATTCCGTTCAAAAGCATAATCAGCGCCTTGATTCCGATTGAAAATACTATGTTCTCCTGGACGATTCTGATTGTTTTTTTTGAAATCCTTATTGAGTCCGCAACCTTTGAAGGTTCATCTGTCATTATTACAACATCCGCAGATTCTATTGCCGCGTCTGAACCAAGCGCGCCCATTGCGATTCCGACATCGGCTCTGGCAAGAACCGGCGCGTCATTTATACCGTCACCTGCAAATGCGACTTTTCTTTTGCTGCCCTTTAGTTCCTCAAGAAGAATTTCAACTTTTAAAACTTTGTCCTGGGGAAGCAGTTCCGCGAAAACATCGGTGATTCCAAGTTCTTCCGCCGCTTTTTCTGCGACTTTCTTGTTGTCTCCGGTCAGCATTGCAATTTTTGAAACTCCCACTTTCTTCAGGTTTTTTATAGCGTCTTTCGCGTCATCCTTGATTTGGTCAGAAATTACAATGTATCCAAGATATTTTCCATCTTCCGCAAGATGAATTACCGTTCCGGCTTTTTCTTTTGAGTCAGTTTCATTAAAGTCCGGAATTCTGTTTTCTTGCATAAGTTTTGCGTTTCCGGCAAGAACTTCTTTTCCGTTCAGGTTTACTTTTATTCCTTGACCTGCAATTTCCTGGGCCTGCGTAAGTTTCTGGTTTTTGCAACATTCCCCGGAATGAGCCGCATTTAAGGATTTTGCGACCGGATGGTTCGACTGGGATTCAGCGTGCGCCGCAAGCGCAATCAGCGCATCTTTAGAAATAGACTGGTCAGCAGGGCAAATTTCACTTACCGCAAAAATGCCTTTTGTCAGTGTTCCAGTTTTGTCAAAAACCGCGGTTTTTGTTTTTGAAAGCGCTTCGATGGCAGAGGAACCTTTCATCAGTATTCCGTTGCGGCTTGCGGCTCCGATTCCTCCAAAAAAAGTAAGCGGAACAGAAATCACGATTGCGCACGGGCAGGAAACAACAAGGAACGAGATTGCCCTGTAAATCCATGTTGGCCATTGCCATTCACCTTTAGAAAATCCAATCGCCAATGCCGGAATTATTGCGACCGCAACTGCAAGAGCGCAGACCGCCGGCGTGTAGATTTTGCTGAATCTTGTGATAAAGCGTTCGGTTTTTGTCTTTTTTTCGCTTGAAAATTCAACCATCTTTATGATTCTAGAAGCGGCTGAATCTGTTGAAAGCCGGGTTGTCTTAATTTCGATTACCGAATTCTTGTTGATTGCTCCGGAAAAAACTTCTGAACCCTCTGAAATTTCTGCAGGAACTGATTCCCCGGTGATTGCAGAGTTGTCAACAAAAGAAGTTCCCTTTGTGATTATTCCGTCAACAGGAATTCGTTCCCCCGGTTTTACGACAATTGTCTCGCCGATTTGAACTTCGTCTGCTTTTACGTTGATTTCTTTTCCTCCGCGTAGCACATTTGCCGTGTCCGGACGTATTTCCATCAGCGCGTCAATTGATTTTTCAGACTTGTCAACCGCGTAATCTTCAAAACGTTCGCCAATCTGGTAAAAAAGCATGATGGCAACCGCTTCCGGAAGCTGCCCCACGCACACAGCGCCTAAAGATGCGACCGACATAAGAAACTGCTCGCCAAAAAAATCCCCGCGGAACAGATTTTTTATCGCGCTTTTTACAACACTATAGCCAACAAGAAGATATGCGATAAGGCAGACACCGACAAAAATGTACTGCTGGTATAAATCAATTCCCGGAATACTTTTAATAAAATCCGAAAGTTTTATCCGTTCAAGAATTTCCCCGGCAATAAGAAGAATTCCGGCCGCAATTATTCTTGATAAAGAAATTTCCTGTTCCTCGTGTTCATGCTCATGGTTGTGGATTTCTTTTTCATCATGCGCTTCATGCCCTGGGCAGCAGGCGCATCCGCAGGAGATTTTTTCTTCCCCATGTTCAATGTGTTCGTGTTCCATAGAAACTCCTTTTATTCCCCAATGTGGTCTAAGCCCTGCGCAAGAATTGAATGTACGTGCGCGTCGGCAAGCGAATAGATTAACGATTTTCCATCGCGTGAAAATTTTACAAGTCCATTTGTCTTTAAAATGCGAAGCTGGTGGCTTACGGCAGACTGGGTCATTCCGAGCGCGTCCGCAATCGCGTTTACAGGCATTTCGTTTTCAAGAAGAACAAAAAGAATTTTGATTCGTGTTGAATCGCCAAAAATCTTAAAAAGTTCCGCAAGATCGAACAAAGTGTCCTCATCCGGCATTTTTTCTAAAACTTCCTGTTTATCCATAAAGTTTTCCTTGTTTTGTATTTGTTATTCACTTGAACAACTGTTCATATAATAATATTAAGATATTTTATTGTCAATCAAAACGTGGTGAATTATTTACAAGTCAGGAGCAAATTCTTTTTATGCGCGACCCGCTTTTGCTGCAAGTCCTCATTCCGCGGCGGCTCCATTCCGGTCTTTCCGCCACAATCGGGGCTAAGTTTCTTCTTTACCGCAGTTTTTTCAGCGCGTCTGCTGTTCCTTTAAAATTTCCGGCAGCATATAAACGTCTTTTACGCCGCCCACAAGAATTGCACCCATTCCCATTTCCAGCGGCAGCGAAAGATCCATGTCGTAGCGGTCGCCAACAGAAAGACATTCTTCCGCCTTTGCGCCGGTTTCTTCCATCGCAAGTTCAAACGGTTCAACCGCCGGCTTAGATTTTCCGCAGGTGTCCAGCCCTATGATTTTTGGAATCAGGTCAGAAATTCCCAGCGCGTCCAGAGTTTTTCTTGCCGGAAGAACAGGATTGTTTGTGACGCAGATTATTTTATATTTTTGCTTTAAAATCTTGATTGTTTCAATTAGTTTTTCGTCGCGGCTCAGGAAATTTGCCGGTTCCAGGAGATTTCTTCGCATTTCTACGCTTTCCTGGATTGTTACACCAAAATTTGTAAGTGTATTTCCAAGGCTGATTTTTTTTCCGCTATGCTGTTTTGACCAGTTTTTTCTGAATTCGCTTATTTCATTCCGGGCCTGGCGCGCGGTTATTCCACGTTTTTTTGCCCAGTATCTTATCTGGATGTCAACCTGCTCAAAGGCGTATGCCGGCGATGTGTACAAGGTTGAGTCAATATCAAATATTATTGTCTTTAAATTTTCCGGAACCTTAAAAATTTTTATTTTATTTGTCTGTTTTTGCGCTGCTGTGATTTTTTTTGTGCGGCGGACAGTTTTTTTTGCCGCCTCCTGCAAATTTTCAAAAAGTCCAAGTCCGTGCAGCGCTACCACAGCGTTTCCTGTAAGTTCCGCATCCGGTGTGTTGCATATTTCAAGGTTCATATTGCAGTCAAATGCTTTTTTTTCAAGCCAGCGTACATTTTTTGCCTGTCCGCCGGTTACGCTCATTTCCGGGAAAAATGCCAGCGAGTTTTCCTGCGCTAGTTTTTTTAGCGCATTAACCGCATTTTTTACAGAATCAGAAAGTCCGCAAAGAATTCTGTAGCCTTCGCTGTTTTTGTCATCAAGCGAATAGTCGATTATCTCTTCCCAGGAAAGCTCTTTTTTTTCAAGCAGGGAAATTTCGTTTTTGTATTCGCTTATCGCATTTCCGGAGTCTGGAATCAGTACAGAGATGTTCCACAATCCTGGAACTGCGCTCGGCAGCGTTCTAAAGCCTTCCTTAAAAACTGGTTTTTCCGCGCAAAGGTTTATTCCTTCGCTGGAGCCGCTTCTGTCGCAAATTTTTCCCGGCTCGACAGTTGCAGTTCCCAAAAGCGCGGTTACAAAATCCGGCCCGCCGCAAAAAACAGGCACTTCCGGAATTCCAAATTCATTTACCGCCTCTTTTGCCACATTCCCGGCGTTGTGTCCAAGCGTAACAAAATCAGGGATTTTTTCTGCATCAATTCCAAATTTCTTGAGTTCTGTCTTGTTCCAGTAGGCTGCCTTGAACCGTTCTTCCGGCAGGACAGAAATTGCGTTTCCTGTAAGTTTAAAGACAACAAATTCCGGACCGGAAAAAATAAACTTTGAGGAATTCCATTCGTCCGGGAAATTTTTCTTAAAGGTCAAGAACTTAGGAATGTAAAGTGATTTTGTGTTCTGCGCCGCGTTTTTTATCTCTTCAGAAACTGGAGCGTTCCACAAAACTGTGCGGCCGCTTTCTGAGACAACAGTCGGTCCGTTTCCGGAGATGCAGATTGCAGTAATTTGAACAGAATCCTTGACCAGTTCCGCGCATCCGGCCTTAAAAGCCAAAAGCCACTGGTTTGCAATAAATGAGTCGTTTTTGTTGCTAAAAAAATTTTGTACAGAACAAAGAACCTCGCCGTCCTGGGAAATTATTCCCATTTTCAGCGAGGTTGTTCCAATGTCTGCACAAAGAATAAAATTCTTTCCGCAGATTTTATTTTGCCTCTTTTGCGGCGGCGGCATCTTGCTGTGTTTTTACAATTTTTTCTATTATATTGCGGTTGTCAAGAAGGTCGCCGATTGACTGATTGTGATGGATTCTTGTGATTACGTTCGCGAACAGCCCGGAAACATCCGTGCTGATGTACCATTCCTTTGTAAGAAGCTCCTCGTGGTAAACAGCGTTCGTTCCGATTACGCGGTAGAACAATCCCTGCTTGTACGCCTCGTCAAAAAGCTCAATCGCATTTCCTGTAAAGAACGGCAGACTGATTGCGGCGATTACTTTTGTGGCTCCGTTGTCCTTCAGGAAAGACATTGCCTTGAGCAAAGTTCCGCCGGTTCCAAGCATATCATCCGCAAGGAATGCGACTTTTCCTTTAACATCGCCAAGAAGTTTTACGCTTTTTATGTTTGTGTCTTTTGCGTTCTGTGTTACAACTGAATAATCACGTTCCTTGTAGATCATCGCAAGCGGAAGCTTTAGTCCTGAAGCATAGAATTTGTTCCGGTCAATTGCGCCTGTATCCGGGGAAACAACAACAAGGTCATCTTCCTTTCCGGTAAGGTCAACAATTTTTCCAAGTTCACGGATAATCTGGTAACTTGCGTGAAGGTTTTCAAGATTGATTGTGCTGAACGCGTTTACAATCTCGCGGCTGTGGATGTCGAGTGTAATAATCCGCGAAACACCTAGCATTTCATATACATGACCGAGCATTGCCGCGGCAAGCCCCTCTCGTCCCTTTTTCTTGTGCTGGCGGCTGTACGGATAAACTGGTACAACCAGAGTGATATGCGCGGCTCCCGCCTGACGTACAGAATCGATTGTGTTCAAAAGGCACATCAGATGGTCATTTACAGAAAGTGAAAGTTTATTTTTTCCACCGTTAAGGCTTATAACCTCATGATTTTCTACATCCTGAAAGATAAAGACATCTTTTCCCCGGATAGACTCATTGATTTCAGTTTTAAATTCTCCGTTCGCAAAGTAAGTAAACGTTGTGTCAACTTTAAAGATTGGAGCACGGTACTTGTCGATTGCGCCACGGATAACCAGATCAGATGTCTCAAGGTCATTGTCAAGGTTAATCTTGTTGATAAGTTCTGATTTTTCAAGATTGTAGCGTTTTGAAATAGCATCGTTTTTGAGTGTAAAACGGTGCTTATACATGTGTTTTAAATGTGTGATTACTGCATCTGCAAAGGCTTCTCCGCCAGGGCATGCAATAACCGCAAGATCAGTTGGTTCTGAATACGGCATTCTTCAAACCTCTTTTTTATTGTGGAAGTAGAAAGATAATACCATTTTTCTTTAAGTTAGGAAATAGTAATTTTACTTAACCCGAATTTCAGGCTATCTTAGGAAAATGTAGAAATCGTAGGCCGCGTACAGCAAAACCATGATTATTCCGCAGGCCCGGTTCAGTTTGTATTTAGGGCGGGACATAATCCAGACAAGCGCGCTCAGGGCAATCAGTATAAGTGTGTCAAAAATGTAGGTTGACTCAACGTTAAGCGGTCGGATTGCCGCGGAAACTCCAAGGATGAACAGTATATTAAAAATATTCGAGCCGATTACATTTCCCATCGCAATATCGTTTTCGCCTTTTTTTGCCGCAATCACGCTTGTTACAAGTTCAGGAAGGCTAGTTCCAAACGCCACAACGGTAAGTCCAATCAGAGTGTCGCTGACTCCTGCCGTCTTCGCGATAAAAGTGGCGCTTTTTACAACCATCTGCCCGCCGGCGATTACTCCGGCAAGTCCAAGCGCAGTAAAAAGAATACTTTTTGAAACGGAAGATTTTTTTTCATCAGTGGTTTCTTCAGATTCTTCATTTTTGTTCGCCATTGAATACGAAACCGTTGAATACATAAAAATCACAAAGAACAGAAGAAGCATGATTCCGTCCGCACGCGAGATAAGATTTTCTGCCGCGTCCGGAGTAAAAATTTTATCAGAAATTATTAATAAAAGCGCGATAGTGATCAGAATAGAAAAAGGAAAGTCTTTTTTCATCAGGGATTTTCCCATTTCTATTGGAGAAATTGCGGCCGCAAGACCTGCCACAAGCATAAGGTTTACAATGTTTGAGCCGACAACGTTTCCGATTGCGATTCCGTCGATTCCTTTTATTGCGGAAGTGACGCTGACAGCAAGTTCAGGAAGACTTGTTCCAAAAGAAACTATTGTAAGCCCGATGACAATTGAAGGAATGTGGAATGCCTTTGCGATTGCCGAGGCTCCGTCAACAAAAAAGTCTGCGCCTTTTACCAAAAATAAAAAGCCTGCCAAAAGGATAAGAATCTGAAGAAAAATCATTGCCGCTCCAATAAAAAAATATTAAAGATTATAGCATTTTAGGCGTTGATGGAAAAGAGAGCCCCCGGTTCGGGACGCGCGCCTGCCACTCCGTTTGGAACTGAATCTGCGGCCTGCACCGCCTGTCTTATCTGCGTCTGATAATTAGTGATCAGCGAGTCAATCTGTTCCGGCGTTGAATTTTTTACAGCAGCCGGAATTTTTCCGCTTTTTATTGAAGAAAGATGGTCGATAAGAGTGTTCAAGATCTGGATTTTTGAGATAGAAATGCCGTTCTGCCCGTTTTTTGCGACAAATCCAGAAACATGGTCAAAGTGTGAGTACAGCACAACAGACTTGCTTACAGGCACATAAAGTTTTGCCGCGTTTGATGAGGAAACATTTGTGTATGCAGAATTGATTGAAAGCGACATATCAACCTCCGGAATTCAAAGCATTTCTACACTTTAAACATCGGAAGGTTGAAGACGAAGTTTAGAAAAATAAGGCTAAAGCCCTAGTTTTTTCAGGTCTGAGTAGCGTTCTTCCATTGTTGGAATTTTCTTTCCATCTTCAGCCTGTACCGCATCAGCAAGATATGGAATTATCACCCGGTATTTTATTTTGTTCCAGATTGTCGGTTTTTTGTCTGAAACTGAAAAAGTTCCCGCCTGCGGAATATTTGTCAGCATTGCAGGGTAATAGACCGGAAGAATATGCTCGTTCACATCCTTTAAGGAAGAAAATCCGCCTGCGATTCCGAATTGCGTTGTGTCAAGGTTTGACTTTATTTTTCGTTCAATAAGAATGTGCTGCGTTTCCGTTGTAAAAAACCATGAGATAAATTCAGAGGCAAGCAAGGTTTTCTTTGTGTCCTTTGCAATTCCCATGGAAATTATTGAGTCTTCCACAGGAATAAATCCGTTGTGGTTAAGCCATCGGAAGTCCAGTTTTGAAAGCTGGGCCGTGCTCATAGAAAAAAGCGCGTCCGATGTGACAAAAGAAAAGAGCGTCCTTCCGGAAGTTACCTGCTTGTCCGGTGTTTCGGAAAGATATTTGTAGACAAAATCGCTTTCAACCTGAGGTGAGGTGTTTTCAGAGGAAATCCATTCCTTCAGATATTTTATTGTTCCATCCACAGAATCCCTGTTCCATGTGAATGAGTTGTTTTTGTCCTCGCGGAAATTCGCTCCCAGAAACTGGGCTGTTGTGTAGATAAAATTCGTGTTTCCCTGCGGCGCAAATCCGATTGCGGTGTAGTTTCCTTTTTTGTTCTTCTTGTTGAAAGCCGAGCCAGATTCCCGCAGTTCTTCCAGCGAGATTGTATAGTTGTTCTTTATAAGATTTTTGTTTTCAGTTGAAAAAATCATCGCCGGAATATTGAAATTCACCGGCAAAAGATACTGATGATGCCCGATTGTTCCGTATTTTAGAAGTGTTTTGTAAAAATCATTTGAGGAAAGATACTTTCTGTTAAAAAGAAAGTCCAGAGCGATAAAATTCTTTTTTACCCTGCTGTTCTTTAAAAGCGAGCCTACGATTATGTCCGGCTGAAGTTCGTCTGGCTCGGGCGGAAGGCTGTCCGCGATATTTTCCTTGTAGACAAGAACCGCCTTTTGCCTGTGTTCCCTGTTGTAAAGTTCAATGAGCGGCGCGAATTCGCTGTTGTCAGTCCATATTACAAGCCGTTTTTCCGGCTTTTTTTTGCAGCCCGCCAGCATAAATACCGAAAGGACTGCCACTAACAACAGCAGAATTTTCAGAGGTCTGAATGATTTTTCAGGCATAAGTTGTTGAAAAAAACGGTTTTTTTTTGTAACAACATTATGCACGCTTCATTTCCTCGGCTGTATTGTAGATTTCTGCGTAGACTTTTTCTATAAGTTCTTTTTCAATGCTGCTGAATGCGACGCGCAGGGTATTTTCGTCAATCGAGATTGTTCCGATTCCTTTTTCGTTCAAAAGTTTCTTTCGCAAATCCTCGGCGTCAATTCCGTTTGTATGGAAGCTCATAAAATAGCCGGAGTTGAACGGAAGCGGCTCGATTGCTTCTGACTTGTGCGAATCTACAAATTTTCTTACTTCATCGTAGCGTTCCTTAAGAATCTTTTTGAAAGCGGCTTTTTCCGCGTCATT
This sequence comes from uncultured Prevotella sp., assembly GCA_963627355.1. Classification (GTDB taxonomy): domain Bacteria; phylum Spirochaetota; class Spirochaetia; order Treponematales; family Treponemataceae; genus Treponema_D. The sequence goes on from CAVGBY010000001.1 coordinate 33,220, forward strand.
GTTAGGGTCCTGGAACGACTTTAAGATAAGGTTCTGCGAAGGGGTTGCCGCGCATGAAACCGAAGAGCGGATAACACCCATAAGTTTTTTTACAAGCGCGTCGTACTGAGCGTCTGTAAAGCCTTTGCATCCAAAAGTAAGGAATCCGCATCTTAAGCCCCATGCAAAATCTTCTTTTGTAGGACCGTCTGCTTTTACTGCAAGAATATTCTCGTGAAGATCCGCGATGTGGGCAAAAAGACTTTCCGGCTCAATATTATCCTCGTAGTTCAATCCGAAGTAGGCGTCGTCGCTTATAACCATGATTTTTGCGCCTGTTTCTGCCGTTTCCTTTAGGATTCTGCAAAGTTCCTTTACTTCCTCAACAGTCGGGCTGTATCCGGAAGGATTCTGCGGAAAATTCAGGATAAGACGAACTGAGCCATATTTTTTTGCCTCATTTTTTACGGCTTCTTCAAGTCCTGCTATATTGAATTTTCCATTCTTGAACATTTCAAACTGGTGGAATTCAGCGCCACGGCGCGCATCCGCAATAAGAACGTAGTTGTCCCAGCTAGGATTCGGGGCAAGCATTGGTTTTTCTGAATCAACAAAAAGATCCATAACATAAGAAAGTCCGGCGGTAAGACCTGGAACTACAACAGGAAGCGAAGTTTTCTTGTCCTTTAAAGAAGGATTTTTCTGAATCTGCTTCTGTTTCCATGCCTCGCGGATTGCTGGAATTCCTGCGGTCGGCGCATATGCGACCAGTTCACCGGATGTCATTTCCGGAGCCCACCTGTGGATGGAAGGAAGAATCGCCGGTTTTCCGTTTATCACGGTAGTTCCGACTGTTCCGTTCGCAACAGAGGCTTTCTGCTTTGCTTCTCCGCCCTGAGAAATGATTCCACGCGGAAAATAAATCCGTTTTCCAAGGTCAGAAAATAATTTTTCTGCCGATGTGCCTTTTAATAAATCGTTTAATTCTTGTGCTAATGGGTTCAACATGATAAATTAAATTATAGTGATTTTATAAATCAATGTAAATCAATATTGTATATTTATGCATTTTAGGTGTGAAAAATGGAAAAAAATAACATAAATCTTGTTGAACTTGAAAATTGTAGAAAACTTGTTGAAAAGTGCCGGGAAGAGGCAAAAAAACGTCTTGTTGGTCAGGAATATCTTATCGACGGAATTTTAACGGCTTTTGTTGCCGGCGGTCATGTTCTTGTTGAGGGCGTTCCGGGGCTTGCAAAAACCCTTGCGGTAAAGACGTTCGCGGAAATCAGCGGACTTGATTTTAAGCGGATTCAGTTTACCCCGGATCTTTTGCCGGCGGATGTAAGCGGAACCCTTATCTATGAGCAGGGGAAAGGAACGTTCAGCGTGCGGAAAGGTCCTGTTTTTTCAAATGTTGTTCTTGCGGACGAAATTAACCGCGCTCCTGCCAAGGTTCAGTCTGCAATGCTGGAGGCAATGGAAGAAAAGCAGGTTACAATCGGGGAGGAGACTTTTAGGCTTCCTGAGCCATTCTTTGTTCTTGCAACACAAAACCCGATTGAGCAGGAAGGAACTTACAATCTTCCGGAAGCAGAGCTTGACCGGTTCCTGTTAAAAATCAATGTTTCTTATCCAACTGCGGAAGAAGAGGTTGAAATTGTAAAAACTCAAGGTTCTGCCTCAAAAGTTCCTGTTACCCAGATTCTTACTCCAAAGGATTTGCTTAATTTTAGGGAACTGAATTCCATGATTGCGTGCGACAACAAGATTGTTGAATATATTGTTCAGTTGATTTCTGTCACACGCCCGAATTTAAAGAAAAAAACCGAGCATGATATTACACGCTACATAACTTTCGGGGCTTCTCCGCGTGCTGGAATTGCTCTTCTGCAGTGCGCAAAGGCAACCGCGCTTCTTGCCGGCCGTTCTTTTGTTCTTCCGGAAGATGTAAAAAAAGTCGCTCCGCTTGTGCTGCGCCACAGGATTGTCCTTTCTTACGAGGCAGCCGCGGACAATATCTCTGCGGATGAGATTATTGAAAAAATCCTGGATTTTATTCCGGTTCCGTAAGGTAAAAAGATGGAACATTTGCTTTCAGGCTCTAAGGATTCTTTGTTTCAAAAAGCCACATACCTGCGCATTGCGGCCCGAAAACTTGCTGACACTATGAAAAGCGGAGGATTCCGTTCTCTTTACCGTGGGCAGGGCATAGAATTTGCCGGGGTACGCGAATACCTGCGTGGCGACGATGTGCGTTCAATCGACTGGAATGTTACGGCGCGCATGGGAAAACCTTTTGTAAAAATGTTTGATGAGGAGCGTGAGCTTGAGATTTTTCTGATAGTTGACCGTTCTGCCTCGATGTTTACAGGTTCAAAAGGAAGAGTGAAATACGAGACCGCCGCGGAAGTTGCGGCTCTTTTGGCTTTGGCCGGCGAACTGAACGAAAGTCCTGTAGGGGCAGTTTTTTTTGACGGAAGAATTCATTTTTCATGCAAGCCTGATTTCGGCAGGGAACGCACGATGCACATTCTTTCAAAACTTGACGAATTCAGCGGTGCGGTAAAAGGTTCTGTCCTTGGAAATGCGATTACAGGGGCGGTCAAGATGCTGAAACATCATTCCCTTGTGTTTGTGATTTCTGATTTTAGGAATTCCGGCTGGGAAGAGCCTTTTAAACTTTTGTGTCAGAAAAACGATGTTGCCGCTGTCCGCATTGCCGATTCAACTGACTGGGAATTGCCGGACGCTGGCTCCTTTGAATTTACTGACAACGAAACGAACGTCCAGATGGTTTTGCCTACTTCTTCCTTGGATTTTAAGTCCGCATGGCGTGATGCCTACAGAAGAAGGACCGCCCGGATGGAAGATTTCTGCGCCCGCCGCGGAGCCGGTTTTGTCTCAATCTCGACGGAAGAGGATGTTGTCCGCATTCTTCTGAATTTTTTTGCTTCAAGAAATTCCGGGAGCTACAGATGGGGAGGCAGATAATCTTGAAACTTTTAAAACGGATTTTATTTTTCTGCGCGGCATTTTTTGCTTCCTGGAATTTTTTTCCGCAGACTGAAACCAGACAGATGGTTCTGCCAAAACGGATTTTTGTAGGCGACACGGCGGAACTTCATTATACATTCAACTCAAACGTGGATTTTTTTCCGAATGAGGAAACTCTGGATGAAAAGCCGCTGATTTTTGAAAAACTTCCTTTTGATTTTGACAACGAGGATTTTACGCTTCAAAAGGCAATGATTCAAAAAAACGGATTGCTTTATACGGTTGTGCTGATTTTTACTCCATGGAAAGTCGGGATTCTTGATTTTCCGCAGTTTGACCTTCTTTCCGCTGTTTTTGGAAACTCAAATTCCGTTCCTTTTTTGATTGATCCCCAGCCGATTGAAATTTCTTCCATAATCACAAAAGACGAGGATTCATCTTTCCGTGGAATAAAAGGCCCTCTTCTTTTTCCCGGAACGATTTATGTGATTTATGCGGCTGTTGTGCTTTTTGTTGTGATTCTTATATTCGTTCTGCACACGATTTTAAAGTGGCAGGAAATTTCTGCAGGATTCAGACAGAAAAAAATCCTTAGGAAGTACGCTAAAAATGCAAGAAATGCGTTGCGTCAGTTCAAAAAACTTGAAAAAAATTCTTTGCGTATAAACGATGTCGCGTTTTGCCTTGCAGTCCAGCAGATTTTTAGATATTACCTTACGGTTCGTTTTGGAAGAAAATTCGATGCCCTTTCCACGGAGCAGATTTCTTCTGCGTTCGAGGAGCTTACCGGCGGATCAATGAGCGATTTTTTGCGCGAAAATGTAAGTTCAGTCCAGGAAATTTTTAGGCGCGCGGATTATATTCGTTTTGCGCACGGCTCGCTTGACTCAAAAAAAGAGCCGGCCCAGATTTATGCGGCGGAACTTCAGCCGGATGAACGTGTCACAATGATTGCAAATTCCCGGACTATAATAAAAGCCTTTGAAACTGGAGGGGAAAATGCCTGATTTTCAGAATCCTGCCGCTTTTCTTTTGCTGCTTCTGATTCCGCTTTTGTATATTTTTAGGAAAACCGGAATTTTTTCAAAGCCTTCATTCATTGTTACTCTTTCTGACTGGAATGGAAAAAGTTTTTTGTGGCGGAAACCTGTCAGGAATTTTGGGCAGGCGCTTTCAAAAATTCTTTTTGCTGTTGCTTTTGTTATTGTTGTAGTCGCTTTTTCTGAGCCGATTCTTTATAAGCAGGAACGGGTCTATACTTCGCGCGGAACGGATGTTGTTTTTGTTGTGGATATAAGCCCAAGCATGGCGGCAAAAGATATGGGGAATTTCACGCGCCTTGAGACAGCGAAAACCTCAATAAAAAAACTTGTTGACTCAAATCCCGGGGCGACTTTTGGAGTTGTTGCGATGGGCGAGGACGCGGCGATTGTGATTCCGCCCACGGTTGACAAAAAGATTTTTATAGAACGGCTTGACGGAATAACCATCGGCCAGCTTGGAAACGGAACTGCGATTGGAACTGGAGTCGCCACGGCGGTTTTTCATCTTTCTAGCTCTGCGGCCCCAAAAAAATGCATTGTGCTTTTGACAGACGGAGAAAATAATTCCGGGGCAATTCATCCGGAAACTGCGGCGGAACTTGCAAGGCGCAATAATGCCGTGCTTTACGTGATGGGAATCGGATCAAACGGTTCTGTTCCGATTGAATACACAGATCCTTTTACCGGAAAAAATTATTCAGGATACTTAAATTCCTCCTACAACGAGGAATCTTTGCGGAAACTTGCAGTAACAGGCGACGGAAGGTTTTTTGAGGTAAAGTCATTGAACGATTTTAACCTTGCGCTTTCTATGATTGTTAATAATCAGAGCGTGGTCCAGACTTACCATTCAAAGACTGTCAGCTGCGATTATTACGACAAGCTTATTTTTGCCGCGGGAATTCTTTTCATCCTAAGCTGGATTATAAAACGCATTTTCCTTAAGGAGTCAATCTGATGAATTTTTCTTGCCAACGGCCTTATGCCTTGTATGGACTTGCGCTTTTAGTGCCGGCTCTGATAATTTCAATCCTTCACTTTAAGAAAGTCTACAAAAACCTGAATTTTTTTACTGTAAAAGATAAAAGTTCGACTGTTTCCCGAAGAATGAGAAATTTTGGTCTTGTGTACGGAATCCGCACTTTTTTTATTTCTGTCGCATGGGCAATGCTTGTTCTTGCGTTCGCTGGATTTTCGTGGGGAACGTATCTTGCGCCTGTCCAGACTTCCGGCACGGCTGTTTCTCTTGTCTTTGATATTTCCTACAGCATGAATGCCGATGATGCTTCTTCGGGGCTTAGCCGTCTTGAGGCTTCTAAAAAATATGCGAAAATGCTTCTTTCACATATTCCGGATACGCAGATTTCGGTTGTTCTTGCAAAAGGTGATGGTGTTACGGTTCTGCCTTTGACTGATGACCGGGCCGCCGTTGAGTCGCTGATTGACTCGCTTTCTTCAAATTTTATGAGTTCGGTTGGAACAAGCCTTGGAAAAGGAATAAAAAGCGCCCAGAAATCGTTTCCTTCAAATTTTTCGTTTAAAAATTCAATCTGGGTTTTTACAGACGGTGAGGAAACAGATTCTCTCCTTGAAAGCTCGCTGGTAGGCTGTGTGAATCAGGGAATTTCCGTAAGTCTTATTGGTTTTGGAACTGAGCGTGAGACAAAAGTCCTTGCCGGGGATGGAAAAACTTATGTGCTTACGGCATTGCGTTCCGAAAAAATGAAGTCCGCGTGCGCTTCCGCGATGAAAAAAAATTCCGCAAGCAAAGTTTCTGATGTTCAGATTTCATATATTGATGCTACAGAGTCCGGTTCAGCGCTGACCTTGCTGGACGGCATAAAAAACAGTTCAATTTCCGGTTCTGGCTCTGATTCAGAGGAAAATGACGTGACTTACGAAATTAAGCCTGTTCAGCGTTATTCGCTGTTTTTGGGGCTTGGAATTCTTTTCACTGTGCTTGGTTATGTGGTCACGGAACTTGACCCGGATGGAATCTCTGAAAAATTCAAAAAAACAGCCGCGTTAATGGTTTTTTGTATGCTTTTTGTTTCCTGCAAGGGTGAAAATCCAGTTTTTGGCGCAAAAAAGATTCTTGAAGGCTCGTGGTTCTGGTATCAGAAAAAATACAATGATTCTGTGGAAAAATACCTTCAGACAGTTTATGATGCCCAGGAACAAGGGAATCCGCTGCTTGAGCAATATGCGGTCTATGACCTTGCCACAACTTATCTTGTCCAGAATGAAAACGACGTTGCCCTTGAACGCTACAGACAACTGGAAAATATCGAGGATAAAAATGTCCGTTATGCGGTTTTCTACAACTGTGGAATCATTGCAAACCGAAAGGGAAATTATGAGGAAGCCGCAAAGTGTTTTAGAAATGCCTTAAAAGTTGACGGCACAAAAATTGACGCGAAAATCAACCTTGAGCTTTCTCTTATGAATGCGGAAAAAGAGGCTAAATCAAAGCAGAATGTTCAGAATCAGGTTTCTGAAACAAAAACTTCTTCCACAATGGAAGAGGCAATCTTTGCAAGAATCCGGGAGTATGACGAAAAACAATGGAAAAACAGCGAAAAATCAGAGAATTCAAATTCATCCCAGGATTACTAAAAAAAATCTGTGTGGCTGCGGTTTTTGCGCTTTCGGTAAAACCCTGTTTTGCCCAGCAGAAACTTACGTACAGCATAATCCAGAAACTTTTGGTAGAACCTGTGAACAACATAAATTTCAGCGCGACAGACTGCGCCTTTGAGCTGAAAATTCCTTACGTAAAATCGGATGTTGTTCAGGCTCAGATTCCGGAACTGCCGGCCGGAGTGAATTTTGTCTCTCTTCGGCGTTCAGAATATTCTGATGAGAACAAAACCAGCGGAACAAAAATTGAGCTTTGGCTGAATTTTGCGGAGGCAAAGACTTACCGCCTGCGTTCTCTTCATGTTTACATAAATTCCCGGCTCTATTACATCCAGTTTTCTCCGGTTGTTATTTCTGAAAATCCGCGGAATATTATGCCTCGGCTTGTTGTGACTTTTGAAAACGGTCAGGAACTTGTAAGCCAGCGGCGTGGAAAATCTGATGACGAGGCAAAATTTTCTGTTGTGGCCGGAAAACCGGTTCATTTTACGGTTTCGCTCCAGTATGCGGTTCAGATAATTTCATATGACTGGTCTGTTCCTAAAAACGCGCTTGTGCGGGAACTGGAGCAGTACGACATTACAAAAGGAACTCTTAGAAGCTCTGAATTCAGTGATGAGAAAATTCCTGTCGCAGCTTTTGAATGGTTGCCGCTGTACGCCGGAAAACTTTCGCTGCCTGAAATGAAAATAATCGCGACTTCATATAACGGGACCAGAATTGAGCTGAAACTCCCGGAAACGCTGATTCCTGTTGCCGAGGGAACTTCCATGGCAGAAAAAACGGACAATGCGGAGGCGTATTTTGGATATGCGTTTGCGGCCCAGACAACAAAAAATAAAGTTGCCTCAAACGACAGGCTGACGCAGGAAGACTGCCAGAAACTTGCGGAACTAAGGGCGGAAGAAAGACATTCAATTCCATTTGCAAAAAAATTCCATGAGCGTAAGGTTTTTGAGCAGCATTTTGGTATTTCAGACGGAGCAATGGAGCCGACTTATTTTTGGCTTTGGGTTTGTCTTGCACTTTTGTCCGTATGTGTGGTTTTTACAGTTTTTTCAGCATTTTCACGGAAAATTTGGGGAATTCTTGCGTTTTCCGGGGCAATGTTTATTTTTCTTGTCGGAACAATAATTTCCCTGGTTTTAATTTCACGAACTTATGCAGTCTTTAAAGGCGGAAACGTTAGCCCTGTTCCAGAAGAAAGCGCGGCGGCGGTTTCTTCAATTGAAAGCGGAAAGCGTGTTCTTGTAGAGCAAAAAGCAGGTGACTGGGTTTTTATCAGTTTCGGATCTTCTGGTGGCTGGGTAAAAACAGACGGAATAATTATTATTGATAAATAAGGTGAAAATATGGATTTTGGTGATATTTTAGCCCAGTGGGATGTTCAGCAGAAAAAACAGGCTGAAAAACAGCGGTTAAGCGGAAAAAACGCTGTTTCCCACAAAAAGGCAAACGCTCCCTCTGCGGAAGAAAAAGCGGCTATTGAAATGCAAAAAGAGCTTCTGAACGGTTACGACGTTGAAAAAGAAAGCCAGAAACGCATAAACCCTATGGAACTCTGGCTAAGACGCTACGGCACTGTTGATAAGGATGCTCTTTTTGAGCAGGAAGAGGCAAGGAACAAATATCACAGCAGGTCAAGTCTTGTTGAGATGAGGCCGCAGGCGCGCATTGATTTGCACGGATTGAAAAAAGAAGAGGCTTGGTCGCGGCTGGAATCTTTTGTGTCGGACTGTGAATCAAGGGGAATAAAAAAGATTATGATTGTCCACGGAAAAGGAGTTCACACCCACGGAACAGATCCGGTTCTTGGTGAACTGGTAAGAAAATTCATCGAACAGGACAAACGCCTCGGCACTTCCGGACATCCAGACTCCAGCGAAGGCGGAAAAGGCGCGACATGGGTAATTCTAAAGGACAACCTTTTTAAATAAAAAACTTGTAACCAACAGGATTTTTCATTATTTTTTTAATAGATTTTAAATGCGAGGAACACATTGAACGACTACTATTCGGTTTTGGGAATTTCAAAGAATGCGACACAGGAAGAAATAAAAAAAGCGTACAGAAATCTTGCGTTTAAATATCACCCTGACAGAAATCCGGACAACAAGGAAGCGGAAGAAAAATTTAAAAAAATCTCAGAAGCCTACGATGTTCTTGGCGATGAAAAAAAACGTGCGGAATATGACAGGTTCGGCTCTTCAAGTTCAAGTTACAGTTCCCGGAATTCATACCAGCAGAATTATTACCAGAATGGCTATCAGAATTATTATCAGCGCCAGACGTACTCAGACCCGTTCAGCTCAGAAGATTCGTTCTGGCAGTGGTTCAGTGGCTCGGCAGACCAGAATTCCGGAAAAAATACAAACTATTACTACGAATATAATAATTCCAGACAGTCTTATACAAAAAAGAGTTTATGGACAGAGTTTTTTATGAAAATCGGGCAGATACTTATCGGACTTTTCTTCTTTAGATTTTCGTGGATTATAATTCCATTCGGTCCGCTATTGTGCCTTGGTCTGCTTGTAACAGGATTTACCGGAGCTTTGCGCGCGCTCCGGCTGATATTCAAGCCTAACGCTGACGGAAAATAATACGTCCTTTGTCAAGGTCGTATGGTGAGAGCGCAACTTTTACGCTGTCGCCAGGAACAATTCTGATGTAGTGTTTGCGCATTTTTCCAGAAAGATGCGCCATAATCATGTGTCCATTCTGCAGTTCAACACGGAACATTGTGTTAGGCAATGCTTCCTTTACAATTCCTTCAACTTCAATAGCTTCTTCTTTAGCCACGATTCCTCCAAAAAAAAATCGAAAAAGTTTTGCGTTTTTAAGATTTTATAATATATTAGTATGTACCAAAATAAAATGGCTTGTCAACAATAGTGGAATTTACTACCGTTCACAAAGTTGGCCCGTGGGAGAATAAAAATGGATGAAAAATTTATTGCCAATATCAAAGAAAAACTTCTTGAGCAAAGAGCGACTATTTTGTCTGCGCTTGAATCACAGACAAGCGATCTAAAAAATCTTGTAAAACCGATTGAATCTGGCGACGAGGTTGACATTGCCAGCGATGCGGTTGACAGAACATTGCTTGATTCGCTGAGCGCCCAGGATTCGAACCGCCTTAAAATGATTGACAACGCCCTTGAGCGAATCCGAACAGGAAAATACGGAATCTGCCTTGGCTGCGGAAAAGAAATTCCGCAGGCGCGACTGGAGGCGATTCCCTATGCATTTATGTGCGTAAATTGCGCCAGCACCGCCGAACGCAGAAATAGATAACTTTACCCATAAACTAAATGCGGAATTTTTATAATTAATTCAGAAAGAAAATGTCTATGCTTTTCTTTCTGAAAATTCCGCATTTAGATTTTCTGGAACTTTGTCTTTCTGTCTGTATCGATATAGGCGGTTTCCCTGTAGCCTGCTTTTTGAACTGCCAAAAGAGCCTTGTCAAAGGCAAAGTCCAGATTTTCTGCTGAATGGGAGTCTGAGCTTAGTGTTACAGGAACATTCCGTTCATGCAGAAGCGCAAGAAATTCATCAGAAGGATAGACTCCGTCCATGTAGCCGCGTGAAATCGCGCCTGTGTTCACTTCCACAATAACGCCGGATTTTTTTATTGCGTCGGCGGTGGCTTTTATTTCTTTTCTGTACCAAAAATCATTTTCATTGAACATTTTGAGCGCATTGTTATTTTTCCGCACAAGATCCGCGTGTCCGATTATCGAAAAATTCCCTTTAGAAAGCATTTCCCGTTCAAGCGCAAAATATTCGCAGACAACTTTTTTTGCATTTCCGTTGTAGAGTGTGTCGATTTTTTCTTTTAAAAGATTCGCGCTGTAGTCAACGCATAGCCGCCCTTTTTCTGAAAAAACATAGTGGACCGAACCGATTAAAAAATCCGGGTCAAGTTTTTTGTACCGTTCAAAGTCCGGTTTTGTGACCAGCGGAATGTAGTCGGCTTCAAAACCAAGAAGAATTTTTAGTTTTCCGCTGAATTTTTGTTTTGCAGAATTTACCGCCTCAACATAAGCATTGAAATCTTTTGTGGGAATGTGCCACGCCCCGGCAAAAGGATACATGCTGTGGCTGGAAAAACCAAGAATGTCAAAGCCTTTTTTTACCGCGGCTTCTGCAATTTCCTCGGGGCTTCCCTTTCCGTCGCAAAATGAAGTGTGTGTATGGTAATTCGTTTTCAGCATTTGTGGTCCCATTTGTTTGTTTTCAATAAGAATAGATTGAATTTCTCCTCGAATTCAATAAGATTCAGAATCAGCGCTTCGGAATTTTTGTCTTTTGCCGCCTGGTTCATTTTTGCAGAGATATTTGCAAGTTTATTCGCGGAAATAGCCGCCGAACTTCCCTTTAAAGTGTGCGCAATCCTGTGAAGTTCCTCAAAATTCTTTGTCTCAAGAAGTTTTTTGCTGTAAATCAAAAAATGGTTTGTCTGTTCAATGTAGTCAAGTATAATCTGGTTTCCTAAATCCCAGTCGTTTCCGATTGTGTCCTCAAAATCCTGAATATCCCAAAGCTCGTCATTTGCGATTGTCTTTTTTTGCTCTGCCGCTGAAATTTCTTTTGTCTTGGAAAGTCCAAGGATGATTTTCCATTTGTCGAGCAGCTCAAAAACTTTTTCACGCTTGAACGGTTTTACAAGAATATCGTTGATTCCTATGTTCCTGTATTTTTCAAAAGTTGAAGGGTCGTTGTTCGCGGTACACGCAATTATGATTCCGGCGTATTTTTTTTGCCGCAGAACTTTTGTCGCCTCCGTTCCGCTTAGAACCGGCATCTGAATATCCATAAAAATCATCTGGATTTCCGGATTTTTTGAAATCATATTGATTGCCTGCATTCCGTTTTCCGCCTGAAAAATTGTCGCGCCGAATTTTCCCAGAAATTGAACAAGAATCTCGCGGTTTACCGGATGGTCTTCCGCCACAAGAATTTTCATTCCTTTTGCAAATTCCTTTTTTTCGTCAGGATTTTCTGTTTTTTTAGGTCCTTCAATTTCATCAAGCAGTTTTATTGAAGGAATTTCGCCGTTCGTGTCGATTAAAAGGGCATCCAGCTTTTCGTGGCGGATTGGCTTGTACAAATATCCTGCAAACCAGTCCAAAAGTTTCATTTTTGTTTCGCGTCCCATCTGGCCTTCCGGAACGAGCATATAGAGTTTTGTTTTTGCAAGGTCAGGGGAATTTTTTATCTTTGAGGCAAGATGCCAGCCTTCAACAACCGGCATAATCATATCAATAAAGACGATTTCAAAAGGATTTCCAAGCCGCTCGGCGTACTGCATCTTTAAAAACGCGTCATCGCCATTTGAGGAAGATTCAATATACTGAAGCCCTATTGAATTCAGCTGGTTTGTAAGACTTTTCCGTACAAGATTGCTGTCATCGACAATAAGAATTCTTGTTGTTGCCGGAACCGGAGGAACGTAAGGTGCCGGAAAACGTGGAGTTTCTGTGATTTCAATTTTTAATGGAAGAGAAAACCAGAAAATTGAGCCGCCGTACGGATTTTTCTTTACGCCGATTGTTCCGTTCATTTTCTGCACAAGAAGTTTGCATATCGCAAGCCCAAGCCCCGAGCCTCCGTATTTGCGCGTAAAAGACGAGTCGCCCTGGTAGTAACTTTTAAAAAGCGAGGACATTTTCTTTTCATCAACGCCGATTCCGCTGTCTGTAACCTGAAAAAGCAGATTTTCTTCCTGCCTCAAAAGCTCAAGGTGAATGTATCCGCAGTTTGTGAATTTTACCGCGTTTTTCAGAAGGTTCAGAAGAATCTGCTGGATGCGCGTGGGATCGCCTAAAACTGTGTCCGGAATATTTTTGTAGTCAATGTCTGTTACAACTTCAATTTCTTTGTTGTACGCCTCGATTCCAATCAGATGCGCCACATTTTCTGTAAGAGTTTTTACGTTGAACGGAATATTTTCGATAAGAAGCTTATGCGACTTTAATTTTGAAAAATCAAGAATATCGTTTACAAGAGCCAGAAGAACATCCGCTCCGTAACGAATCTGGCGCACGTATTCAATCTGTTCCTTGTCAAGCCGAGTGTCAGAAAGCAGATCCAGCGTTCCGATTACGGTCTGTACGGGTGTTCGTATTTCGTGTACGGCATTTGCGATAAAAAGCTCGTTTGGAATATCAAAGTCTTCCTGCGCATTGCTCTGTTCATTCTTGCTATACATCTGATGATAAAATTTCCTGGACTTTGCTTACAAGAACTTCCGGTTTCTGCGGTTTTACAATAAAACTTTTTGCTCCAAGCGAAAGCGCCTGAATTACAATCTCTTTTCTGATTGCCTGCGAGTAAATCACAATCGGCGGTTTGTTCGCAAGCCCCTGGAGTCTTTTCAGCGTGTCAAAACCGGAAACTCCCGGCATAAGAATATCCAGGATGATTGCCTTGTATTTCTTTTTCATCATGTTCGCAAGAAAGTCCACTCCGCTTGAAAAAAGGTCAACCTTGTAGCCTGCCTGGGTAAAACCAGCGTAGCAGAGTTTCAGTGTAATCTGGTCATCGTCAATTACCGCGATTGGCTCGTCTTTTGCATTTTGTGTTGAAGCCGCATTTGCCGCTGCGGTAGGGATTTTACTTTCTTCCGGAATTTTAGTTTCCTGTGGATTTTCGCCGACGGCTGAATCCACCGCATCGGAAGAAAAACGCATTTCAATTGACCCTTCTGAATCAGAGTCAGATATTGAAAGTATTCTGTCTGCAATTAAGTCTGAAACGCGAGAGGTGTTCGTGCTTTCAACAAAAGAATTCAGGACCTGCGAAATGTCTGTGGCAACTTCAATTCCGTCGTACTGAGGATGTCCGTCAATAAGCTGCTGTGTGAATGAGCTGAACGAAAGAACCTTTACGTTTTTTGTGTGGACTTTCGGGGCTGAAAGGATATTGTCAAGCAAAAGCTCAAGGTTCAGTCCGTCAACAAAACTGAGCTCAAGGTTTGTCATCATAAGAATGATTTTGGGCACTTCAATTTCGTTGTTTTTTATTATTTCTGAAAGTTTGTATTTTAAAAGGGCAAGTTTTTCCCGGTTCAGACCCTGAGCTATTTCAATAAAAATAATGTCACCGTTTCTGTGTATGTCTAGGACGCAAGGCGTTGAGTCCATTGAAAAAGCCGTATGCAGAATTTTTCCGATTGATTCAAAGAAAACATCAAATTTTATTGGTTTGATAAAATATTTGTGGATTCCGAGTTTTGCGTAGTTTCCGATTATGCTTTTATCCATCAGCGGACCTGTCGCGATTGTCGGAATTCTGGAGGCATTCGGGTCAGCCTTTAGTTTCTGGAAAAACTCCATTATCTCGTCTGGACTGTCAAATTCGTTTATGTCGATAATGACAAGGTCAGGCAAAACCGACGTGATTTTTACAAGGGCATCGCGTTTTTCCTGCGTTATGACAACGTTGATTTTTTCCTCCAAAAGCTTGTTCTTTAAAAACTCCCGGAACATCGGAGGCGCGTCGATAATGAGTACGTTTTTCATACATACATTTTATATCGATTTATAGTGTAATGCAAGTTTTAGAGATTTCAGCCGCCAGTTTAAGCCTTGTATTTTTCAGGAATTTTTTCAATTCCCATTTCCGCAAGTTTCTTGTAGGAGGCCGGGATTGTCCCGATTTCGGCATTTGAGAAAATTTCCAGAATCTCGTTGAATTTTCTGTACGCCTCGTTGTATTTTTTCTGCTTAAGGTAAAGATGCCCGAGCTCGTAGGATGCCTCGATATATGTCGCTGTATCCATTCCGTAGCGCTGGATTACGGCTGTGTAATAATTTTCCGCGACGGAGTATTTTGAGGCCGCAAGGGCATCCTGGCCCATCTGGATAAGCTGTGTGGAAGTCGCGTCATCCGGAATCTTTGGAACTGTATTGCAGGATGCCGCCAAAAGTGCAATGGCAAAAGCAAAAAAAAGTCTGATAGTTAATTTCATACGGATATTTTATATTTCAATCAGGAAAAAGGCAATATTTTTTATCTGATGAGGCGAATTCGTTCTTGTTTATAGCGGTTTTTGGCTTTATAATGTATGTCATATTTTTGGAGGATTTAATGATGAAAAAGTTGTTTGCTGCGGCTGCCGCAATTTGCGCGGTTGCTGTCGGATTTTCAGGATGCGCAAAGGATAACAGGATAAAAATTGGCGTTATTCAGCTTGTTGAACATTCTGCGCTGGATGCGGACTATAAAGGTTTTGTTGACGGACTTGCGGAAGCCGGCTATGTTGACGGAGAGAATATAAAGATTGACTACCACAATGCGCAGGGAGAGCAGGTTAACTGCGTTACAATCGCGGAAAAACTTATCAATGACCGCGACAACTTGATTTTTGCCATTGCGACTCCAGCGGCTCAGGCTGTTGCGAACCTTACAAAAGACATTCCGATTCTTATTTCTTCGGTTACAGACCCTGAGTCTGCTAAACTTGTCCAGAAAAATACGGCTCCTGGCGGAAACGTTTCAGGAACTTCTGACCTTACACCTTGCGCGGTCCAGATGGAACTTCTTAAAAGAATCGTTCCAGATGCAAAAACTGTGGGAATGCTTTATTGCTCAAGCGAGCAGAATTCTTATTTTCAGGTTGGTCTTGCAAAGGCCGCGTGTGATAAGCTTGGCTTGAAGTATATTGACGGAACTGTTTCGAATGCGAACGAAATTCAGCAGGTTGTTACAAATCTCTGCGGAAAAGTTGATGTGATTTATGCGCCTACAGACAATATGATTGCAGCCGGAATGCCTTTGGTTTCTAAGGTTGCGAATGAAAATAAGATTCCTGTAATCTGCGGTGAGGAAGGAATGGTGAATGCCGGCGGTCTTGCGACTTACGGAATCAACTACTATGAGCTTGGAAAACTGACTGCGAAGATGGCAGTGGAAATCCTCCGTGACGGAAAAAATCCTGCGGAAATGCCGATTGAATATCTTCAGAACTTTGACCTTAAAGTAAACGAGGAAACAGAGAAGGTTCTTGGAATTACAGTTCCTAGAGACTAATATTCAATCTTATTTTTGGAGCGCATGATGGCCGTTTTATTTGCGATGGAAGGTGCTGTTGCCCAGGGAATTCTTTGGGGACTTATGACACTTGGAGTTTATCTTACTTTTAGAATTTTGAACGTGGCTGATATGACCGTTGATGGAAGTTTCGCTGCTGGCGGAGCTGTTACAGCTATTCTTATTGTAAAAGGAATGAATCCTGTTTTTACTCTGCTGTTTGTTTTTATAGTAGGAATGTTGTGCGGTCTTGCAACCGGTTTTATGAATACTAAACTTAAGATAAATATTCTGCTTGCAAGTATTTTGACCCAGATTGCGCTTTATTCTATTAATATCCGCATTATGGGAAAAGCCAATACTCCTCTTCTGGGAAATTCAACAATGATGAGTATGTTAAAGGATTTTTCCGGCGGATGTCTTACAACAACTTCTGTTTCGCTGATAATAGGTGTTGTTGTTGTAGGAATTATTATTGCCCTTATGTACTGGTTTTTTGGCACAGAGATTGGAAGCGCCATCCGTGCGACAGGAAGCAACGAGCATATGGTTCGCGCGATGGGCGTGAATACAGACAATGCTAAGATGCTTGGTCTTATGATTTCCAACGGAATGGTTGCGATGAGCGGCGCGCTTGTTGCACAGAGCCAAGGTTATGCCGATGTCGGAATGGGAACCGGAACGATTGTAATCGGGCTTGCGAGCATCATTATAGGTGAAGTTATTTTTGGCGCAAGGTTCGGTTTTTGGTGGACGCTTTTGAGCGCGGTTTTTGGTTCGATTATCTACAGAATTGTAATTGCGGTGGTTCTTCAGATTGGTTTAAAGTCAACGGACTTGAAGCTTTTGACCGCCCTTATAGTTGCGGTGGCGTTAAGTGTTCCTGTTGTAAAAGCAAAAATTGACCGAAGACGCCGCAGTTTGCCTGGAATGAATTTAAATGAAGAGGAAAATACCCGTCATGTTCAAGTAAAAAAACATGATGATAAATAATAGAGGTCTGCAATGCTTAAACTTTTTAATATAACAAAGACTTTTAATCCTGGAACAATAACAGAAAAAAAAGCAATCCGCGGTGTGGACCTTGAAATTGATGATGGAGATTTTATTACTGTAATCGGTGGTAACGGTGCCGGAAAGTCAACTTTGCTGAATATTATTGCCGGCGTTCATTACACTGATACTGGCTCGATTGTTTTGGATGGCGTTGATCTGACCGGCCGCCCGGAATATGAGCGCGCGAAATATCTTGGACGCGTTTTTCAGGACCCGATGATGGGAACAGCCGCAAATATGTCTATAGAAGAAAATCTTGCGATGGCGATGCGGCGCGGAAAACGGCGCGGATTGAGCTGGTATGTGCAGCCTGCAGAAAAAAAAGTCTACAGGGAAAAACTTGCGCTTTTGGATTTGGGGCTTGAAAACCGTATGAACGCAAAGGTCGGGCTTCTTTCCGGCGGACAGCGGCAGGCTTTGACTCTTTTGATGTCAACGTTGCAGAAACCGAAACTTTTGCTTTTGGATGAGCATACAGCGGCGCTTGACCCAAAGACCGAAAAAAAAGTTCTTGAGCTTACAGAAGAATTTATTACCCGCGATAATCTTACGGCTTTTATGGTAACGCACAATATGAAGGATGCGATCCGTTACGGAAACCGGCTTATTATGATGATGGACGGAAAAGTTGTCTACGATGTGAAGGGCGAGGAAAAGAAGAATCTTACTGTAGAGGATTTGCTCCAGAAATTCAGTGTGAACGGTGAAGTGAACGACAAGATGGTCTTGGGCTGATTTATGAACAAATCGATGCAGAATACAACTCTGATTTACATTGAAAAAGATTTAAAATATCTGATGCTGCACCGCACAAAAAAGCAGAATGACTACAACCACGACAAATGGATTGGAATCGGCGGAAAATTTGAGGAAACTGAAAGCCCCGAGGAATGTGTTGCTCGTGAGGTAAAAGAAGAGACCGGACTTACGCTGAATTCTTTTGAATACCGTGGAATAGTTACTTTTGTAAGCGACGAAAATTTTACAGAATATATGCACATTTTCTGGTCGGACGATTTTTCCGGGGAACTGGCGGAATGTGACGAGGGCGAGCTTGAGTGGGTTGAAAAATCCAGGATGAACGACTTGCCCCACTGGAAAGGCGATGAGATTTTTCTGGATCTGCTGGAGATGCGCGTTCCGTTTTTTTCACTGAAACTTGTGTACAAAAAAGGAATTCTTTTAAGCGCGGCATTGAACGGCAAAAAGCTTGAGATTTAGTTTTTTGCCGAACCAAATGATAAATTTGTGATCTGAAAATTAATTGTGTAAAGAGTTCAAAGTTGATAAAATTACAATGAAAAAAATGCGTTAGGGTATGGAGCCACGCCGCAGGCGGCCACCGCAACGGGTTTGCAAGGCAAACTTAGTGAGGAGGCTGAGCGTAGCGGAATGGCGGAACACCCGACCCGAGCGGGCGGAATGTAATGACGCTGGCGAGGGAAACGCCCGTATAAACTTAAGGAGTTTTAAATGGCAGATACAATGCATGCTTTGCAGAAAAATCCTAATTGGAAAGGTCGTCGTGGTCCTGTTGTTCTGGTTATTATGGATGGCGTTGGATACGGAAAATATGTTGAGGGCGACGCGGTAAAGGCTTCTAAGATGAAGTATTTGGACTGGTTTACGGCTAATTGTCCGCACACAAAACTTAAGGCTCATGGAACTGCGGTTGGACTTCCGAGCGATGATGATATGGGAAACAGCGAGGTTGGCCACAATGCGATTGGTTGTGGCCGTGTTTTTGCGCAGGGAGCAAAGCTTGTAGGCGAATCTATAAAGTCGGGGCTGATGTATCAGGGTGAAACCTGGAAAAAACTGATTGCCAATGTAAAGGGAAAGAATTCTACGCTTCATTTTATAGGGCTTGTTTCTAACGGAAATGTTCATGGTCATATTGACCATCTTAAGGCGATGGTTGAAGAGGCGAATAAGGAAGGAATTAAAAAAATCCGCGTTCATGCGCTGCTTGACGGCCGTGATGTTGACCCTACTTCTGCGTTGACTTTTGTTACTCCGCTGGAGGAATTTCTTGCGTCGTTCAAGGATGCTGATTACAGAATCGCTTCCGGCGGCGGACGTATGTTTATTACAATGGACCGCTACAATGCTGACTGGCCGATGGTTCAGCGCGGATGGTATGCGCACGTTTTGGGCGAGGGCCGGCAGTTTGAGTCTGCTACAAAGGCAATTGAAACTTACCGTGAGGAGCAGGCTGGTCTTTTGGATCAGGATATGCACGAGTTTGTAATTGCGGAAAACGGTAAGCCTGTTGGAACTATTGAGGACGGTGATTCTGTTATTCTGTACAACTTCCGCGGTGACCGTGCCCTTGAGATTACCAATGCTTTTGAGGCTGGAAGCGAATTTAGCCATTTTGACAGAAAGCGTGTTCCGGCCTGCGAATATGCCGGTATGATGGAATACGACGGTGATGCGCACATTCCGCACCAGTATCTTGTGAATCCGCCGAGCATTGACCGCACTATGGGTGAATATCTTACAAAATCCGGCGTTCATCTTATGGCGATTTCTGAAACCCAGAAATATGGTCATGTGACTTACTTCTTTAATGGAAACCGTCAGGGAAAATTTGATGAAAAACTTGAAGACTATGTTGAAATTCCTTCTGATGTTGTTCCTTTTGAGCAGCGTCCGTGGATGAAGTGCGCGGAAATTACTGATAAGGTTATTGAGGCGATAAAATCTGGAAAATATGACCACATCCGACTTAATTATCCTAACGGCGATATGGTTGGACATACTGGCGTATTCAATGCGGTTGTATGCTCAATGGAAGGAATGGATTTGCAGCTTGGTCGTCTTAAGGCGGCGATTGATGAGGCTGGTGGAATTTTGTGTCTTACAGCTGACCACGGAAACAGCGATGATATGTACGAGCACGCAAAGGACGGGTCTGTAAAGATGGACAAGAACGGCGAGCCAAAAGCAAAGACTTCTCATTCTTTGAATCCTGTTCCGGGAATTATCTACGACCCTGAATATAAAGGTGAATACGATAATACAAAACTGAACGATGGTCTTGGAATTTCTAGCTGGCCTGCAACTTTGATGAATCTTATGGGATTTGTTCCGCCGGCAGATTACGACAAGTCGCTTATTAACTTAAAGTAGTTTTGCACGAAGTTTAGGCTAAATAAAAAAACTCCCGCGGTTTTTGTTGCGGGAGTTTTTTTTTAGAAAACCGGGTAACATTCAAATCCGGCGTTTTTTAGGTGGATTCCCATTGTGCCTTCGGCGTTTTCGTCCACAACTACAATAAAATATGTTGTTCCGCTGCTTTTTGTTTCCGACTGGATATATGAATTAAAGCCTTTTGAATTTACTTTTTCAGAGAAATTCTCTGCGTTCGCCTTGTCGCGGAAAAGTCCTAGCTGCTGATGTTTTGCTTTTGTTTCGGTTGCGGTTTTTTGTGCGGTGGATTTTTTTTCAGCAGGGGAGGCTGCGTTTTCCTGCGTGGCCGAAGTTTTTTCTGCTGCTGTTGATTTTTGTTCTGCTGATTTTGGCTCTGCGGTTGCCGGTTTTTCTGATGAAATCCGTGGCGTTGCGGCGGTTTTTCGTGGAAGAAAATACCAGAATGGGGCCGGGTAAATCTGAATTTTTCCGTTCACGATTCCTGTTTCCATTGAGTCCGGAAATTCTTTGTTCAATGAATCTGCGTAGGAATTTTCCGCGGTTATGTACCACAAGGTAAGAAGAACTGATGGTTTTACAGATTTCATTGATTCAAGTTTTGCGTAAGTTTTTAGCATTTGGCAAGGTTCGTTCAGGTCTGAGTCTGTCTGGGCCTTGCACAAAATTGCCCACTGCTCGTAAAGTTTTATTGTCGCCTGAATTTCTGCGCTTTTTGAATTCCGTACCGCGGAGTTAAGGTAATTTTCTGCGGTTTCCCAGTTTCCGCCGCTTAAGGCGCATCGGATTGCGTCAAGAACAAGCCGTTCGCTGGATTTTTTAGGCATTCCTTCTGCGTTGCCGGCTGCGATTCCCGCGGCTTTTGCAAAAGATTTCTGCGCCGCGTCATAATCTGCCGTGGATTCCTGAAGCGAGCCTAAGAATGAATAGGCGGCGCGTTTTTCTGCTGGAACTGTGATTTTTTCTGCTTCGGCGGCGGCATATTGAACCGCTTCCTGCGGTGAATCTTTTTTAATAGCATTGTCTGCCATTTTTTTTGCGGTGAGCTCCTGGGAAAATGCGGCTGCGCAAAATGCAAGGACTGTCAGCTTTAGTAAAACTTTTTTCATCAGTTGTTTCCCGCGGTTTCTGTGGAATTTTCTGTTTTTGCTTCAGATTCCTGTACGTTTTTTAGTTCTTCTGTTTTTTCCACAGCAAGATTTTTTCTGTCATTTTTCTCATCAGTTTTTTTTTCTTCTTGTTCTTTTATCTTTTTAGCTTTTTTTTTCCTGTGGATAAGAGCAAACGGCAAGGCGCAGAGCATTCCTACCGCGAATGAAACTAAAATTGTAAAAAAAACAGGAATATTCTTAAAGGTGTAGAATACAAGGCTTACATCGCACTTGTTGTCAAGGTTGAATCCTGCAAAGAATGCAATAAAAACAATTCCTATAATGATTGAAATCAAGTTTGCTACCATATTTTCTCCATTGCCCCATTAAACGTATGCGTCGCAACCTTTCGGTTGCTTACGAGTTTACATTCGTAAACTCGCCTAAATATCTAACGCTCTACTATTTCTCCCTTAAACGTGTGGCCATTTAACGCTAGTATTTTAACATAGATAAACGTTCCTATCAAAGATTTGTCTGCGGCAAAGCTTACTTTTTCGTCCTGGGCGGTTTTTCCTAGGAGTTCATTTTTGTTGTCGCGGGTTACTCCTTCAACAAGGACTTTTGCGGTCTGGCCTACGCGTTTTTTCATCTGCTCGTCTGTGTGAATCATCTGAAGGTCAATCACGCGCTGGAGCCGTTCCTTTCTGATGTTTTCCGGAATCTGTTCCCATTTTGCGGCCGGCGTTCCTTCCCTTGGATTGTAGTAATACATACAGGCTGATTCAAAACGCACTTGATTCATAAGGTCAAGAGTCAGCTCAACGTCTTCTTCCGTTTCTGTCGGGAATCCCATCATAATATCGGTTGTAAGCGAAACATCCGGGATTTTTGACTTTATTCTTTTTACAAGGTCAAGGTATTGCTCGCGTGTGTACTGCCGGTTCATCTTTTTTAGGACTGCGGAAGAGCCGTGCTGAACCGGAAGCGCGATGTGATGGCAGATAAGTTCATTTTTTGCGATTACGTCAATCAGCTCATCTGAAAAATCTTTTGGATTGCTAGAAAGAAAACGGACCCAGCCGATTGTTGAATTTATTTCTTTTAGATGGTCAGCAATAAGCTGAAGCAAGGCTGAAAAATTAATCTCTTTTCCCTGATATGCTGATTTGTAGCTGTTTACATTCTGACCAAGAAGCGTAATGTCTAAAACTTTGTATTTTGTAAGAACATCAAGCTCGTGCAGGATTTCTTCAACCGGGCGGCTTATTTCCCGTCCGCGGACGTAAGGAACAATGCAGTATGTGCAGAAATTGTTGCAGCCGTGCATAATCGGAACGAAAGTTGATTTTGAACCCTGCTCGTAAGAGACAGAGGCAAATTTGTATTTTTCTGTATCATCAATCTGAATGTGCTCTTTTTTTTCTTCAACAGCGGTTATTATGTCGCCAAAGTGATGCTTTGCGTAAGTTCCGACAACGTAATCAATTACCGGCCATTCTTTCTGAAGTGAACCTAAAAGCCGTTCTGCCATGCATCCCATTACAACAACAGTGATTGGAACAGGATGTTCCTGCACAAGATTTGCCGCTTTTTCAAAAGACTTGTACTTTGCGAATTCGTTTTTGTCGCGTACGGCTTTTAATCCTGTGAAATATCCCAGCCGCCCGAAAATTCTGTTTTCGGCGCTCGCACGTACTGAGCAGGTATTGATTATAGCCATATCCGCAGTTTCGGCATCCTCTGATTTTTCCCATCCGCGGGCAATAAGAAGCTGCTCGACCGCCGCAGATTCGGCAAGATTCATCTGGCATCCATAAGTTTCAAAATAATACTTCATAAGACATAGAATTATATAGAAAAAACATGAATTCGCCTATGCTTTTGCAATTATAACTCCAAGCGGGATTTACATCTTCACTTCGTTTTCGAGCTCTGCGCCTTCCATAAATGCCTTTACGTTTCCTAGGGTTACGTCGGCGATGTTTGAAAGCGCTGTTGTTGTAAGGAATGCCTGGTGGCCGGTTATGATTACATTCGGGAATGTCAGAAGCCTTGCAAGGACATCATCGGTTATTACTTCGCCTGAACAATCCTTGAAGAAGAACGCGCTTTCCTCTTCGTAAACGTCAAGGGCCGCTCCGCCGATATACTTATGCTTTAGGGAATGAACCAGCGCTTTTGTGTCAATCAACGCTCCTCGTCCCGTGTTGATAATAACCGCATCGTTTTTCATTGACTTTAAGTTATCGTGGTTTACAAGGTGGTAAGTTTCGTCTGTAAGCGGACAGTGAAGGCTAAGAACATCGCTTTCCTTGAATATTGTCGGTGTGTCAACATATTTAAATCCTTTTTCATCTGCCCACTGGGTGTTTGGATACGGGTCAAAAAGAATCACTTTCATTCCAAGACCGCAAAGAAGTTCCGCCATAATCCGCCCGATTTTTCCGGTTCCGTAAATTCCTGCTGTAAGACCGTAAAGGTCACGGCCGGTCAGTCCCTCAAGGTTGAAATTTGCGGTTTTTGTACGCACATAAGCCTGTGGAATGTGCCGTGTGAGCGAAAGAAGAAGCGAAAGCGCGTGCTCGGCAACTGCGTGCGGTGAGTAGGCCGGGACGCGGAGGACTTTTACCCCGTAATTTGCCGCGGCTTTTAAATCAACATTGTTAAAACCTGCGCATCTTAGGACAATCAGTTTTACATTTTCTTCTGCCAAAGCCTTGATAACAGCCTCATTTGCGACATCATTTACAAATATGCAGACAGCGTCAAAACCTTTTGCCGAAAAAACAGTTTTTTCCGTCAGCTTAAAGTCAAAAAAGTCAAATTCAAAGCCAAAATTTTCATTAGATTTTAAAAGCGCGCTTTTATCATAAGAGCGTGTATCGTAGACAGCAATTTTTGCATTCATAAAAAAGTTCCTCCGCTGAACAAAATCTATATAAAGGATAATATCAAAACCTCTTAAACGCAAATTTATTAAGGCGAATGTCGAGTTTTATTGGTTTAGCAAAGAAATTGAATGTACTCCCAGTCAATTTCTTCGCGTACACTCAATTTATTCCTTCCGAAGAAAAACCCGACATTCGCCCTATTGATTTTCATTCTTCACCGCACGAATTCCTTTTTTTCCGCATATTTGCTACTATACAGTTATGATTGACGTACAGAATGAAGAGGACACGCGCGAGGTGCCTTTGCAGAAAGTCGGGGTTAAGGGCGTAAAGTATCCGGTTACGGTTTTGGATAAAAATAACAGGACGCAGAGTACCACGGCCGTTGTTGATTTGTTTGTGAATCTTCCGCATCATTTTAAGGGAACGCACATGAGCCGCTTTATCGAGATTTTTCACAAGCACCACGAAAATCTTACAATGAAACATTTTCTTGAGATGCTCGAGGAAATCCGCACCCATCTGAACGCTCAAAAATCCTATGGCGAAATGACATTCCCGTTTTTTATGGAAAAAAAAGCGCCGGTCAGCGGTCAGGCGGCAATCATGAGCTACACCTGCAAATACGAGGGAGCTGTTTCAGAAAATGAACGTCAGTTTTTTGTCTCAATCCAAGTTCCTGTAACAACCGTTTGTCCATGCTCAAAGGCAATCAGCGAATACGGCGCGCACAACCAGCGTGGACTAGTTGTTGTAAAACTGCTTTATTCAGACTTTTTCTGGATTGAAGACATTATCCAGATGGTGGAAAATTGCGCCTCAAACGGATTGTATTCACTTTTAAAGCGCAAGGACGAAAAATACGTTACCGAGCACGCCTACGAAAATCCGCGGTTTGTGGAGGATGTGGTGCGCGAAGTTTATCTTGGCCTGCGGAATTTTAATATTGAAAAGCCGTTCAGATGGTTCAGCGTGGAATGTACCAACGCCGAAAGCATCCACAACCACGACGCATACGCCTACACAGAATATCAGGAGTAGATTAATTTTTCTTTTGTCGGGGAAAGTCTTCCCCTCGGCACAAACCTGCGGTTTTCGCCTACCCCTTCTAACGGGCTCAAACGCCGCCCGTAACGCCCGCTATTTTTCGGCCGCTTCCAGAGTGTTCTGCATAAGCATTGCTATTGTCATTGGACCGACTCCGCCTGGAACTGGAGTTATGTAACCTGCGGTTTCCTTTAAATCTTCAAAATCGCAGTCGCCAATTAGCCTGAAACCGGATTTTTTTGTTGCGTCAGGAATTCTGTTTACACCTACATCAATAACGACCGCGCCCGGTTTTATCATATCTTTTGTTAAGGTGTGCGGTTTTCCGGCGGCGGCAATAATAATGTCAGCCTGCCTTGTTATTTCCGCCATATTTTTTGTTCCTGTGTGGCAGATTGTCACAGTGCAGTTCGTTTCTTTTCTTGCAAGAAGAAGGGCAACCGGTTTTCCTACAATATTTGAACGCCCGATTACAACGGCGCGCTTTCCGCTTGTTTCTATATTCATTTTTTGCAGTAAGACAAGGATTCCATGCGGAGTGCATGGCAAGAAACTTTTTTTTCCAATCACAAGGTTTCCAACGTTCACCGGATGGAAGCCATCGACATCTTTTTCCGGACTGATAGCAAGAATTACTTTTTCTTCATTAATATGTTTTGGAAGCGGCAGCTGGACCAGAATTCCGTGTACAGATTTGTCGTTGTTCAATTCGCTGATTATTTTTAGAAGCTCTTCTTCCGTTGTTGATTCAGGAAGGTGCAGGCTTCTGTCAGACATTCCGACTTCTGCAAGTGCCTTTTGTTTTCCTGTCACGTAAGAAACGCTGGCCGGATTTTCGCCTACAAGAATTACAGCAAGGCATGGAGTTATTCCATTTTTTTTCAGTTCCGCAACTTTTTCTGCAACTTCTTTTCGTACCTGCGCGGCAATTTCTTTTCCGTCAATAATTTTTGCGCTCATTTGTTACCTTCCGTGTTTTTTTGTGTTTTATTGTAAAAAGTCTATAAAAATTGTATACTTTTTGCCTATATTTGTATAGAAATGCGAGGAAAAATGAAACGTATTCTTTCCCTTTTTGGCATATTGCTGTTGTTTTCTGTGCCGATTTTTGCCCAGGCGGATGCCGGTGATTCAGATTCCGGGCAGACAGACCAAATCCAGAATGAACAGCCCGAAGAAAATGCCACTGATGAAAATCAAGATGAAGAAGATATGGTCCGCTTTGAACGTTACGCAAGAAATGGACGCGGAGACCAGTTCCTTAAAATTGGTGTTATGGGGAATTTTCCGCTGAACTTTGGCGACCAGCTTACAATTGGCGGTTCAGCGCAGCTTGGTTACTACCGCTTTTTGAACGGATGGCTTGCGCTTGGCGGCGAGCTTATGGCCGGCTACAATCCTACAATCGGGAGCAACGTCTTTACATTTGTGCCGATTACCTTTGGGGCTATGTTCCAGCCTTGCGCGGGGCGTTTTGAATTTCCTGTTACTCTTTCTGTTGGCGCGGCGTTTGAAACTTGCGCGAACAAAAAATATTTCCCGGGTTTTTCGGCAAAGGCGGAAACAGGGGCGTTTTTTAGAATTACAGATGGATGGTCTGTCGGCTTGAATGCCGAATTCCTTTATTTGCCGGAATGGTATACTTCAACAAAAGATGCGGATTCAGATTATGGAATTTTTATGGAAGCTGGTGTTTCTGCCCGCTATCACTTTTAGAGTCGGGGGGGGGCGGAAGATGAAGAAGATTATTCTTGTTGCTGTTACTTTTGCTGTTTCTCTTTTTGGTTTTACCGGCTGCTACGATGCGATTTATCAGAGCATCCGGAATGAGATAGAGCTTACAACCCAGAAAATGCCTGGTTTTATAAACAATATTGCTCGGTTCAATGCCGGTGAAGACGCTGGGGAGCAGCAGTTTCTTTTTTTGACGAACGGGGTTATTCAATATAAAAATGCAAAAGATGAAGAGCATGGAAAGTGGACTGCACTTTCTGGAAACGGATTGCCGGATTCTGTTCATTATGTTTTTGAAAAAACTGAGTTTGAAGGCGTTTATTTTTCAAAGATAATTGCCGACAAGGACTATGTTTATGCATTGGGTTTTGAGCCGGACTACGATACCGACAATAGCCGGAACGTTCCTGTAAATTTAAAAGTCTATTACACAAAGCCGACGCTTGCGGATGGAAAGTTGGAGATGACTTGGAAAGAGATAACAGAGCTTTCTAAGAAAATGAATGAATACCAGAAGGAAATTGACAAAACAGACGATGACAACTACGGAATGGCAATCAGCTGCCATCTTTTTGGAACAAATTCTGTAAACCCTGAACACCGCGTTGCGTTCCTGCGTGTTGGCGGCGGAAGCCCATATATTGGAAATACTAGAAATGAAACTTCTTCGCTTTATAAATTGTCTGGAGAAACAGCTGAAGAGGTTGCGTCAATAACGTCTGGAGAAGGTAGTAATGCCGATTTGGGCGACTTTATTTATTCAGAATTTGATCTGGATACGCTTTCTGTGGTTTATTTTGGCGGAAAGTACCATTTTATGAATTATCTGAACTCTGAGACAAATGAAGGAACAACAGGTTCTGATGGAATTGTCCGCACTGAACCAACTTACGTTTACTTTGGAGATTACGGAGGTAATCTGTATTATTTTTCAGTTGATTCTTATAATGCGGCAACTGATGAATACAAAAAAATGTTCAAATATCCAAGGGCAGATTACCGTCTGACAGATGAAAAAAAGAAAACTGTGACCGAGCCAACTGCGTTGTTGTCAGAAAAAGGAGAAAATGCCGGATATTTAAAAGTTGTTTCTGACAAAAATGTAATCTGCATTGCCGTTACTTCTGACAGCCTGATTCTTGGAACTGGCTCAAACCGTTCTTATAATACAAGCGCTTCGCGCGGAAGCGGTGCTGTACAGATAAAAATAGATTCTGAGGCAGGTAAACCGACAGGAACTGGTTCGTTCTCCACAAATGCAGATAAAGTAATGTATTCACCATATACAGTAAGGGCATTGCTTGCGGTAGATCCTTCAAAAAAGGAAACAGAAACAAGCATCTACAGCACGATGGATTACATATACACTGCCACATCCGCTGGAACAAATTCCACAAACCGCGGCTTGTGGGCGTATTATCCTGCAAAAGGCGAATGGAACCGCGAATAGTTCTGAGCCTTAAAAGATATTGAACAAAAGTCCTGCGTTTGCAGAAACAGAAATATTTTTTGTTTTTGCCTGGCAGGACATTTTTATTTCTGCGGAAAGTTTTTCAAATTCGCTGTTCAGAATGTAGGAAGTTGCGCCTGCGGAAATGCTCCCTGAATATTTTTTTGCCCTGAAAGAAATTTTTTGTGTGTACCGCAGTTTTAGTTTTTGGTTTTCCGGAGTTACCGCAAAAGAAAATGTTTCTGAAGGTGTAAGAAAACCGTAATAATAATGGCAGAAACTTCCTGAAATTTTTTCCGCGCGGTCAGTTCCTTGCGCCGAAACGTTAAGTTTTGCAAAACTCTTTTTTGTGTAAAAATTTATTTGCGCGGCAAGTTTTTTTTCTATTTTTACTGTTTCATCGCTCTGGATTTTTTGCTGCAGAATGTACATTGTTCCAAATTGGGTTTTTAATTTGTTCGGAAGTGGAAAAAACGTTACCGTTGGATTTATTTTTATCTGGCATAAAGTCTTTTGCCGTGCCGATGCTGCCGTAAAAAGTTCTTTTTCGGAAACGCAGAAAAATGCAAAATTCAGCATAAAATCTTTTAACTTCAGCTGGTTTTCTGTTGAAAAAGTTGCCTGCGGAAAATCAAAAACTGTTTTGCGGTAAAAAAGATTTGCGCTTTCCTTTGTCTTAAAGTATGGACTTATAAACCAGGCCTTAAAATTCGTCGCAAACAATTCTCTTTCGGGAAAAAGTTTTGTCGTGCTGAACCATTTTGTAGTTGTGTTTGATTTTATAAATTGACCGGAAGTGGATGAAAATGAAAAATGGGATTTCTTTCCTGCTCTAAACTGGATGAGCGCGGATTCAAGAAAATCATTTTTTTCATTTGAGTATAAAGTTATGTTTAGTTTTTTAAGGATTGAATTTGACTCAAATTTTACGGAAGTTCCAAGTCCTATCGGCTTTTCGCAGTTTGAGGCGGCTGGAAGCGGAACGTATAGGGCGGTTGTGTCTAAAAAACTGTTCTGAACCGCATTTGTTAAGGCTGAAAGCGCAGGATTTTTTAGTTTGGAAATTGCTCCGGATGGCGTAACAGTTCCAAAAACCGCTGAAAAAGGAATCCCGCTGCGTTCAGTTTTATAAAAATCTGAAAAATCAGCCTTTAGCGCCCATGCAGGCGAATAAAAATCTGGAGTTTCTGAAAATTCAGTTCGAGGAATTTTCCATGCGGTCTTAAATTTCAGCGCGGAAAGTGAATATTTTGCGGCAACAGAAGAAACGGAATATTTTCTCGGCAGAAATTCCGTGCGCAAAAACCGATAAAATAAAGGTTAAAAACAAAGTGCATTTTTTCAT
Source organism: uncultured Prevotella sp. (assembly GCA_963627355.1). Classification (GTDB taxonomy): domain Bacteria; phylum Spirochaetota; class Spirochaetia; order Treponematales; family Treponemataceae; genus Treponema_D. The sequence goes on from CAVGBY010000001.1 coordinate 62,688, forward strand.
ACATAGTTAACGCAGAAAAAATGCACTTTCTGAAGTAAATCACAATTTTTTTTGCAAAAAATTATTTTGCAACCGTTGTGCTTGTTATGTAGCTTGAAGTGTTCTGGAACGAATCAATTTTTGAAATCTTTGTCCGCCAGTATTCCGCCTCGCTTTTTGTTGTATAGGGACCGACACGGACGCGGTAAAAAAGCTGCTTTTTATTGTCTGTGTAGGTAAAAACATCAGCAGAAATCTGGTTTTCATCAAGTCTGCTGCGCGCCTCATCCGCGGATTTGCGGCTTGTCAACGCTGTAACTTGAATCCAATACTGGACAATTTCCGGTTCTTTTGGGGCTGGCTTTGCAGTTGCAGCCATTTTTTGTTCAGTTTTTACAGCCTTTACTGTGTTTTTTTGCTCAACTTTTGCAGTTATTTTTGGCTTTACAGATTTTTCAGGCGCTGGTGTTTTTTCGGCAATCTTTGACACCGCAGGTTTTGCGCTTTCTGCGGTCTTCGGAACTGAAGATTCTGTAAGGTCGATTGTTGTTGATGAATCTTTTGCCGCCTTTTCCGGCAAGGTTTCTGAAGTTTTTGTTGAAACAACCGCGTTTTCACCTAGCTTATTAAGTTCAGTGTTTTCTGAGTAGACATTTGCTTTTTCTGTATAAATATTCACTTCGTCAGCGCGGAATTCTGTTTTTGGGGAATTCTGGTTTTCATCCTGAATAAAGTCTGGGGTTTCTTTTTCAGTCTGTTCGATTGGATTTGAATTTTGAGCCGGTGCTGAAGGCGCTAGCGAAATCCATCCGTTGGATGCTGTGCCGTTATTTATTCTTCTTGAATTGGCGATTGTTGTTGCCGGTCTTGTCTGCGGTGTGTAAAGTATAAGCGCTGCCCCCAAGACAACAAGCAAAAATACACCGACAGCTGCAACAATCCATAATGTCCTTTTCTGTTCCATATCGCATTCCTTTGCGGTCTGTCCCGCCCTTACTTTACTATCGGAGAATGAAACAAAAACTTAATGAATTTTTTTCGTTTAATACAGAGTTTTGTGGTTTTAGTTGTTATCCACTATTTCAAGTGGGATACCGGTGTTTTTGTATTCTGAAAAAAGATTTTTTTGAGTCCAGAATCGGCTGAGGATTTGGCGGAGCGACATTCTGTCGCGTTTTATGGCCCGGCTTAGGCGTACAAAAAAGTTTGCCTTTACAAAGATGATTTTGTCGCACATTTTTAAAAGTTCAGGTGTCTTGTAAAGAACCGTAGCGTTAAGGACAATATTCCGGCCGCTGTTTTCTTTTATTATTTTTTTAGTTTCTTCTATTATGATAGGATAAACTATTGATTCCTGTTTTTTTAAAAGTTCAGGATGAGGAAAAATAAGTTTTCCCAGGTTGCGTCTGTTTAAAGTTCCGTCAGGGTTTTTAAGCGTAATGTTTTCTGTGGCGGCTTGTTTTTCAAACTCTTTTAGAATCTGCGGAGATGCCTTTTTTATTGCGCTGTGGACCTGCTTATCCGCGTCCAGACAGAGCCAGCCTTTTTTTTCATATTGAGAGGTGATGAAATTTTTTCCGGCGGCCATTTGCCCTGTTATGCAGATTATCAATGGAATTCTCCCCAGTTTTTACCGTACTCAATGCTTACTCTTAGCGGAACTTTTAATTTTACGGCGTTTTCCATTTTGTCTTTTACAAGAGAAATTGTCTCTTCGATTGTTTTTGGCTCATCTGGACATTCAAGAATCAGCTCATCGTGGACTTGAAGAAGAAGTTTTGCTCCGTTGTCTATTTCTTTTAGAGCGGAATTAACTCCAATCATCGCTTTTTTTACAATATCAGCGGCGGAACCTTGAACCGGCGTGTTGATTGCCATTCGTTCCGCGCCTGCTTTTTCAACTTTGTTCTTGCTGTTGATATTTATAATCGGGCGGCGGCGGCCAAGGATTGTTTCAACATAACCGTTTGTTTCCGCATTTAGGATTGTCTGCGTCTTAAAATTTGTGATTCCTGCGTAATGCTGGTCGTAGTTTGAAATAAACTGAGAGGCCTGCGTCCTGGAAATTCCCAGATCGTTTGCGAGCCGGAAAGCGCTCATTCCGTAGATAACGCCGAAATTTATGGTTTTTGCGGTGCGGCGCATTTCTGGAGTAACTTCTTCCGGTTTTACACCAAAAATAAGGGCGGCAGTTGATTTGTGGACATCAGTTCCGTCAATAAAAGCCTGGCACATATTCTTGTCTTCTGAAAGGTGGGCAAGCACAACCAGCTCTATCTGCGCATAGTCGGCGGAAATAAGGACTTTGCCTTTAGGCGCGGTGAATGAGCTTCTGATTTTTCTGCCGGCTTCGTTTCTTACAGGAATATTCTGAAGGTTCGGCTCGCGGCAGGAAAGGCGTCCGGTCGCAGTGCCGGTCTGTACAAAATCCGTGTGGATTCTGCCGTTTTTGTCTGTCATTGTGGGTAGCGTTTCCACATAGGTTGACTGGAGTTTTGAAAGCTCGCGGAATTCCAGAATCATTTTTGGAACGGAATCGTAATGAGCAAGTTCCTCCAGCACAGATGTATCTGTTGAGTAGCCGGTTTTTGTCTTTTTTTCCGGCTTTAGTTTTCGCTCCTCAAAAAGAACTGTCTGGAGCTGTTTTGGCGATGCGATGTTGAACTGATGGCCGACTTCTTTGTAAATTTCGTTTTCGGTATTTTCTATTCCGGCTGTAAGTTCCGCATTGTATTTGTTAAGAGAGCCGCTGTCCAGATGGATTCCTGTAAGCTCCATGTTTGCAAGAATCGGAAGAAGCCGCATTTCCAGTTCAAAAAGTTTCTGGCGGCGTTCATCCTTGAAACGCTCAGAAAGAAAATTCCACAGCTGAAGCGTAAAATCCGCGTCTTCTGCCGCATAAGGAACAGCCTGCTCAAGCGGAACATCTGCAAAAGTCTGACCTTTTTTTACAATGTCGGAAAATTCAATTCCTTTTAGGTTCAAAAATGTCTCAGAAAGGCATTCAAGGCTGTAGGAATTTTTTCCGTTCCGGTCCGGACTTAAAAGCCACGCTGCAATCATTGTGTCGGCAAGGTTACATTTGTATTCGATTTCGTTGTTATTAAAAAATCCGTTTGAAGCCAGCGCTTTTAGGTCGAATTTTCCATTGTGCATGACAACTTTTAAGTCCGGCTCGTTAAAAATGCGTTTTAGTTCCTCGAATGCTGCTTTTTTTTCTATTTTGTCTGAGTCAAAAAGCGACTGTTCTTGCTGCGCTAAAGGAACGTAGACCGCGCTGCCTTTTTTGTAGCAAAGGCTGAAACCTTGAATTTTGCAGCTGATTGTGTCAAGGCTGTCTGTCTCGCAGTCAAAAGCGACTGTTTTTGCGGAATTTTCTGCGCCAAGCACTGCGTTGATAAATTCTTTTAGTTCAGAAATATTTTGGATTGCGTTGTAGTTGCCCTTGTTCTGCACAGGAGGTTCTGTGGAAGGCTGAAAATCAAAGAAGTCTGCAAGATGCACGGGGCGTTGCGGGGTGTCCCCGCTAGAGGGGGTAGGCGAAAATTTGTCAGTTTCGCCTTGCGGAACGTGCAAAGTTGAGCCGAGGGGGAGAACTTGTTCTTCCCCATCAGATGATGCTGTCTCTCCGGCTTCGAGCGCCAGTTCTGAGTATTGTTTTGCGTCCTGAAATGCGCCGTATTGCTCTAGAAGTTTTGCCGCGGCTGAAAAGTTGTACTGATTTTTTTGAGCGAGCGCGGAATCGATTTTTTCGCAGGGAACGGTCTCGCAAAGTTTTATAAGTTTTTGTGAAAAATATGCGTTTTCTTTTCCGTCTGCAAGTTTTTTTTGCATTGCCCCTTTGATTTTTTCAATATTCTGGTAAATTCCGTCCAGATTTTGATATTCGGAAAGAAGTTTTGACGCGGTTTTTACGCCGACGCCGGTTACGCCGGGAACATTGTCCGCTGTGTCGCCGTACAACGAAAGCAGGTCCAGAAGCTGCTCAGGTTTTACGCCCCATTCTGCCTGAACTGCCGCTGAGTCTGTCACTTTCCACGTTGCGGCCGCGTCCGGTTTTAGAATCTGGATATTTTCGCATACAAGCTGCATTAAATCTTTGTCGCCGGAAAGGATTCTGCAGGTTCTTCCTGTTTCCGAGCATTTTTTTGCTACGGTTGCGATTATGTCGTCTGCCTCGTAGCCGTCGCACTGAAGGGTAGGAATTCCGAGTTTTTCCAGAATTTCGCAGATCCATGGAATCTGGGCGTGCAGGTCTTCCGGGGTTTTGTTACGGGTGGCTTTGTATTCCGGGTAGAATTCGTGGCGGAATGTTTTTGTCTTTGAGTCCATTGCCGCAAAAATGTAGGCTGGCTTGTAATGTCTTATGATTGAATAAAGGTTTCTGAAAAAGCCGAAAAGCGCGCTTATATTTTCGCCTTTTGAATTTGTAAGCGGCCGGTTGATAAAAGCAAAATAACATCTGAAAATCAGACCGTAGGAATCAATGATATAAACTGTGTTTTCGTCAAAATTAGCCATATGCACAGTCTACAGTATTTTTATTAAAAATTCATTAAAATAAGTTGATAGGAAAATTATGGAAGATATGTTTTTTGAGCCGCTTGCGCGTGTTCTGATTAATCATGGGTTTTGCTCGCTGCGGAGCGCCCGTAATTTTTTGCGGAAGAACAACGTTTTTGTGAACGGCATACGCATTTTTGAATGTGGTTTTTCTGTTAGGATTGAAAAGGATGAGATTTCTGTGAACGGAAGTGTCCTTGAAAGACAGAAGAATCTTTACATTTTGCTGAATAAGCCTGCCGGTTATGTATGTTCGTCTGTGAGCGACAGGCATCCGGTTGTTTATGAGCTGGTTTCTTCCATTAATATTCCAAAAAATCTGGGAAAACTGCACACGGTGGGGCGGCTTGACTGCGACACTTGCGGACTTTTGCTTTTTACGACGAACGGAAGTTTTTCGCATAGGCTGGCGGCTCCGGATTTTAAGGTTGAAAAAAAATATTTTGCGCGGCTGGAAAATCCTGTGGAAAAATCCGGGCAGGAGGCGTACAAAAAGATGTTTGCGGAGGGGGTTGTTCTGCCTGCGGAAAAGAAATCCGGGGAACAGAAGGCTCTGCCCGCCGCATTGGAATTTTTGAGCGTGCGGGAATGTGTGGTTACTGTGAGCGAGGGGCGGTTCCACCAGATAAAAAGGATGTTCCTGTCTGTAGGAAACAGTGTTGAGTTTTTAAAGCGGATTCAGTTTGGAAACATAAAACTTGCAGAGGACCTTTTGCCGGGGCAGTTCCGCTTTTTGGATGAAGAGGATTTTTTTTGCTGAACGTTTTTATGCAAGAGGGATTGTAGGGGAAAGCCGCAGGCTTTTTGCGAGCGGAGCGAGCAATGAAACCCCG
>CAVGBY010000002.1:0-43734 GCA_963627355.1 uncultured Prevotella sp.
GTGCAAGATAAAATCGGTTGACAAACTATTTATTTTTTTATAATGTAAAAAAATAGGGTGCTTTTTTTGGCTTTTAAAATTTGACGGTTTGTCAGTTTGTGTGACAATGCGATTTTTATTCAAAAAAAGAGTTGAAATCTGATTTTTTTATTTTTTTAGGAGGCAACGCTGTACCAAAACTATCAACTGGAACTTGTTTTATGCGATGCTTGAAGAGCCTTATGAGGGCATCTATCAGAAATTTGCATACAAAGAAACTTGGGTCATAAAGAATGGTGACTTAAAGAAAATCAAAGTCCGCACCTACGCGGGACGTAAAACCTATCAATGCTCGCAGGACTTTCTTACCTCAAGGCAGCAGCAATGCACCTGCAAACTTTCCTACTCAACAAATCTAAAATCCCACAGGGATTTTCTGAATCGTTATCTTCCCCAGCAGAACAAAAAATATGTAAAAGAAAAGCCGGAAATTTTCGGAAATGTTTCCCTCGAAACCTACAAGAAGAAAATGGTCGCCCGGAACTTCAAGTGGATTTTTTCTCCAGAAGAAAAGATGTCGCCGGAAATCATGCAGTCCGTTGTACGTGCCTGGGTAAAAAGGCTTGAGACTCTTTCCGGCCATAATTTTTACTGGGTGGCGGCAATCCATCAGGACACCGCGCATCCTCATGCCCATATTCTTCTGAACGGAAAAGACAATCATGGAAAAGGCTTCAGGTTTTCAAAACCGCTTGTCCAGTGCGGAGCAAGGACAGAGGCAAAGGAACTTCTTACTGAGGTTCTAGGAGAACGCAGCGAGGAGCTTATCAGGGCGGCTAACGACAGAAGTCTTGTTTCCGAGCGTCTTACAGAGCTTGATGGATTTATCCATAAGTTCGAGATTCCCCAAATCGGCGAGAAGCGTTTTCCGACTTATGTGAGCGTAACAAGGAATCCTACTTTCCAGAAAAGGCTTGATTTTCTGAATGACATAGGGCTTGCAAAATACGTGGACGGAAAATATTTTCTTGAGCAGAACTGGATGGAAAGTCTTAGGAATGTCGGACGCTACAACACATTTCTGGACGCGCGGCGTTTTGTGCGGAAGGACGAGGGGTTCAAACTGAAACTTTTCACAGAGGATGTCGGGTCAATAAAAGGCACGGTCAAGCATTTCTACAGGATGGACGATGAGAGTGTATGGAACAACGCCTATGTGATAGAAACCGAAAAAGGCCAGGGGTATTATGTTCCGCTTTTTAATCCTCCGAATATTTTTCTTATTGGCAAGGAAGTCGAGATTCATCTTGAATCAAGCCAGAAAGGAAAACTTTTTCCTGTTGTCAAACGTCTTGACGGCGGTCCATCTGCCGAGGAGCTGCGTATTCAAAAGGAAAAGAACGAGTTTGCAAAAAAAGAGGAAGAAATGCTGATGACTTTCTGACGGTTTTGTTTTTAAGGAATGTGCATTAAAATCTTTCTGGAAATTTTGCGAAAAGTTAAAAAGTGCAACGTTGCACTTTTTAACAAAATAAGCAAAGTTTGTAATGTAGTTTTTAACTTTAAGTTTTTATGGAGGTAACGCTGTACCAAAACTTTAATTTTTAAGAATAGAAAAATTTCTATTTTCATTGCTATTTTATTTCTTTGCTGTTCCGGTGCTTTTGCCGCTGAAACAACATCGCGGTTTGTTGATACCGCTGTAATGGATGCAATCACTTATTTTGTCCAGATGGGCAACTATGTCATCAAGATTGCTCTGGATTTAGGGCGACTTCTGTGTTTTGTCGGTTTTCTATGGACTTGTCTTCAGGTTGTGATGGGGCAGAAAAAGATGGCGGATATGCTTGTCGGAACTGCAACTAAATGGATTATGTTCTTTCTTGTCTTTTCCATGTACCCAGGGTTCTGTGCCGGCCTTAGGAAACTTTCAACGTCAATCGGAAACGAGGCTTCCGGCACTTCAATCAGTTTTATAAACCGTGAGATAACAGGTTTCTTTACAACCATCGAGCAGATAATGGCCGCCAATGATGTGGACGATGCCATGGCAAAAGCCCAGATGGATGTTGAGGAGGAATTCCGGAAACGCCGGGCTGAAGTTGATTACGTCTATGACAATCAGGAAACCGGTGTCCGTGTAAAGGATGACGAGTTAATGGCTCTTACCCAGGCGGAAAGCAGAAGTATTACAAATGCCCAGAAGAAAGCCGGTAAAAAGGCAGGAAAAGCCCTTGAAAAAGCCCAGAAAGAGTTTGAGAAGAAAATCGCCACATTCAAGGATGTCCTTGTAATTGATAATACAAACCAGCTTGAAAGATACAAGGTTGACCTATCGCTTAAAACTGCGTCCGGGAAAGACACCGGATTTATCTCTCCCACATCTGTATTCAAAATAACTGTTTTTTTGTCTGAGATAATGTTTGAGAATATCCAGACTGAATACTCGGAGGATGGAACTATCCAGAAGAAGAGCGGACTCAATCTTCTAAAACTTACTATGAAAGATATTCAGTCCTACATCCTTTGCGGTCTTACGTCACTGGGAATGATTTTCACATCGATTTTTGTCCTTATCCAGTATGTCATGGCAATCATTGAATATGCGGTTGTCGCCTCGTTTGCGGTCATTCTTGTTCCCTGTATGCTTTTTGACGGACTAAAGGATCTTTTTAATAAGATTCTTCCAACGCTTATGGCGCAGGCAATAAAGCTTGTAATGATTATTATCTGTCTTTACTGGTGCATTTTAAGTTTTGTTCAGATTGGAAAGAACATTGTCACAAATGACGCGGCCTTTGACCTTAAACTTTTTGCGTTTGTCGCTTTCAATCTTGTTCTTGTCCTGGCAATCTGTTCAAATGCGCCTAAACTTGCCTCAACTCTTTTAACCGGACAGCCACAGATGAGCATGGGAGAATTTGCGGGAGCGGCCGGTGGTCTGATTAGTGGCGCAGTCGGTGGGGCAAAACTGGCAGGCGGAGCTGTAAAAGGCGCTGCCGGTGCTGTTAAAGGTGGCGTTCAAAAAGGCGCTAATGCCATAGGCAATGTCGCGCAGACAGTTGGCTCGGCTAAGCAAGGCGCAAAACAGTCTTTTCAGAAGGCAAAAGAACAGGGAAAAGGCGGTGTAAAGTCTGCCCTGCATGGTGCTGCCGGCGCGGCAGGCGGAGCGATAAAAGAAACTGGAAGACAGATTGGAAACGGAATAAAAGAGGGCGTTCATAATCTGGCAAGCGGTAAAAAAGGTTTTTCATCAAGTTTCCAGACACAGGCACAGAACGCAAAAAGAGCGGGCTCAAAACTTTCTTATGGCGATTATGTAAAGCAGCGTTTTGCACAGGGTGCACAGAATGAAAGCAAGAAACCTGCTCCGCAACCAAAATAAAGACAGAAAAGATGAAAGACACTGTAAGCGTAAAGATTCCAAATGCTTCATATTACACGCTTTTTGCAGAAGGTTCTCTTCTGGAACTTGAACCATACGGAAACGGACACATTGCAACCTTAGATTTCTCTTATCCTGTTGTGCTTTATTACACATTTCATCATCACAGGCGGCTGTATGTAATCATGCGACCGTCCAACGGTGAGTTTTTCCACAACAATGATGTGTCCAGACCGTTCTCCATCATAACACAATTGCGCGGGCGTTCATTTGACCGTTTCAAGAGAAGCCTAAGATATATTGTAAGAAAATCAAAAGGATTTCATGAATTTCCGGCGGAATTTTATTTCAAGCTGTCGTTTTTATGCACCCACCAGAAGAATGACAAAATCAATTTAGACAGACTGGTTCAGAAATATTATGGGCAATAAAGAAAAAAGAAAATCAGACTATAACAAGGAATATATTTCATATATTTATTCAGAAGAATTTATCTCAAAATTCGGCGATTGGGAAAATGCTAACAGGCTTGAAAGATTGAAGGCGGCTAAAACTCTTATTGGCAATGAAAGAATTATTGTACAGGGAAATGATATTACCGACCTTGTAGACCGCCTTAGAAGACAATATTCACCTTCTAATATGAAGCAATTGCAGTTAATCGCCAGAAGTATTGGAAAAGATGTATTAAATGAATTAAGAAAAACTCAGGGGTTGAATGAATATGATTACCCTATCATAAGAAACGAAGACCAAAATATTTTTTATAAAATGCAGTCTTCAAGTATGAAAGAAATTAGCAGACATAATATTTTCCAAAAAGGTCATATCGAGGTAATTCGATTTACTCCTAATCTTGTTAAAAAAGCGATTTTTATAGGTGTAGAAGAAAATGAAGATGGCAGAAATCCTTCGCTAAAAAAATTCTTTTACTATGGTGCAGGATTAAAAATAGGAAATGAAGTCTATACCAGTAAAATTGTTTTTATTGAAAATGACAAAGGTGAAATCTTTTATGATGAAAGCCATTCTACGATAGAAAAAACAAGATTGATTGATATTATCCAGAAAAGAAAGAAGCCCGAAACATTTAACCCGCAAAAAAGGCAGGATAGTTTCGAGCTTTTAGAGAACAAATCCCATGCTGTCTATTATGATAAACGCCTCATAAATATCTGTCAAGTTCCGCAGATGCCATACCTTGAAAAGGTCAATGGCAAATGGCTGCCAACAAAAGAGGCTGTGGAAGCGGTTAAAAACGGAAAACTTTATATCCAGAAAAACAGACAGGAATACAGAATGATTGATAACAGAAGTTCAACAAAAATTCCTAATCCATACACATTTGAATATGACGGTTTGACTTATATACCTGTCCGTTCGTTGTCAGAAGATGAGAAAGCGCTGATAAATAACCGGAGTCCAAAGGAATATTGGAAAAATTCAATCATTGAAAAACCTAAAAATGGTGAAAATTACAGTGTTGAGAATTTCAGGAAAAAATCCCGGGGTCAAAATGCTGATTTATTCTACTGCATTGAGCGTGGAAAATTTTTTACTCCAGTAGAAAATGGAATCATCAATCTAAATGAAGGTTCAATTGACGGGCATTTTAGAGGAGAACTAAAAAGTTTTTACAATAATCAAAATACGCAGGAAGTAATAAAAAATCATCGTCCTCTTGTTTTTAATGAAAAAGAAGATGTTTCTCTTATGCAAAATATCATTTCTGTTTTAAAAGAAAGTGAAGTTTTCTATAAAACTAATGAAACACTTGGCGATGTCCGTATAAAATTTGGGAATATAAAACATGGTGGAGTAAGCCATATCATAAAACGCCGGATGGATAAACTCATAAAACACGAGGGATTCAGTTACGATGATGCTGTAAAAGAAACAAGCGCGATTCTCTTTTTATCTCTTCAAAATATTTCTGAAGCACCTGCAACAAAAGAAACTGACGGACGATACGCAATCTACAAGGAAGGTATAAAAACTTCAATCGGAAAAGACAAGAACGGCAGGTATGTTGTAACAGGATTTGATTTTAATGACACAAAACAAGAAGCGGCAGACGCCATAAAGTCGGTGAACGCCCTTTATGGATACACACCAGAGTTTCTCGAAATATACGCTCAGGTGGGAGCTGCTTACGCTTCTCTGGAGAATAATGTAACTCAACAAAATTCTCCTGTCAACAGCAAAATCTCTGACTATGAAAAACTTGCGGATTCAGTTCTCATAAGAGATATTACGTCAACAAAAAATCCTAATCCATACACATTTGAATATGACGGTTTGACTTATATACCTGTCCGTTCGTTGTCAGAAGATGAGAAAGCGCTGATAAATAACCGGAGTCCAAAGGAATATTGGAAAAATTCAATCATTGAAAAACCTAAAAATGGTGAAAATTACAGTGTTGAGAATTTCAGGAAAAAATCCCGGGGTCAAAATGCTGATTTATTCTACTGCATTGAGCGTGGAAAATTTTTTACTCCAGTAGAAAATGGAATCATCAATCTAAATGAAGGTTCAATTGACGGGCATTTTAGAGGAGAACTAAAAAGTTTTTACAATAATCAAAATACGCAGGAAGTAATAAAAAATCATCGTCCTCTTGTTTTTAATGAAAAAGAAGATGTTTCTCTTATGCAAAATATCATTTCTGTTTTAAAAGAAAGTGAAGTTTTCTATAAAACTAATGAAACACTTGGCGATGTCCGTATAAAATTTGGGAATATAAAACATGGTGGAGTAAGCCATATCATAAAACGCCGGATGGATAAACTCATAAAACACGAGGGATTCAGTTACGATGATGCTGTAAAAGAAACAAGCGCGATTCTCTTTTTATCTCTTCAAAATATTTCTGAAGCACCTGCAACAAAAGAAACTGACGGACGATACGCAATCTACAAGGAAGGTATAAAAACTTCAATCGGAAAAGACAAGAACGGCAGGTATGTTGTAACAGGATTTGATTTTAATGACACAAAACAAGAAGCGGCAGACGCCATAAAGTCGGTGAACGCCCTTTATGGATACACACCAGAGTTTCTCGAAATATACGCTCAGGTGGGAGCTGCTTACGCTTCTCTGGAGAATAATGTAACTCAACAAAATTCTCCTGTCAACAGCAAAATCTCCGACTATGAAAAACTGCTATACACTTCTGCGGAAATAGACGTGAACGGAAAAATCCGACACTGCAAGAATGGGCTTATAAAAGGTTTTGAGAATGCGGTTTCCCTGCTGGATTCAACTTTTGCGGAGAATTCAAGGCTAAAGGATGAAAACTCAAAGTTGAAATCACAGATTTTCAGCGTTTTTATCCACAAAAGCAATGCAAATTTAAATAATGAAATAGATTCTTTGTCTGCTGAAGACATAAATTTGAAAAATATTTTCATAAGAATTTCAGAGAAAACACCTTTTATATATCAAAAACTTGGATTAAAAGAGCTTCCGATATATGCATACAGGCAGAAATTAGCACGAGCCTTATTCTTAGACAAAGAAGGTTATGGAGAGCGCCGAACACATGGACACAAAGATGAATTTTCAACCGAAGAAATGAAGAGAGTTTTTGAAAATATAAACAATCCTCGCTATATATTTAATTCTAAGCAGAATTTTTATGATTCTGGAAAACTTACACTGATTGGTATATATGACGAATTTGATAAATACAGAAACCCGATGATGATTACACTCTGTTTTGATAAAAATACGGCAGAAGCCCAGTGGGTAACTTCTATCTATGGAAAAAATAAGGAAGTTATTGTTAATGACTGGACGAAAAAAGGATATTTGCTTTATAAAAATGACTTAGAAATAGAAAAAGCACCAGAAGAGATGGTTACGCTCTATATGCGAATTAGCAAATCTTCCAATGCTTATGGTGATAAGGTATTACTTAAATCGCAAATTGTCAATGACAAAATCTCTGACTATGAAAAACTGCTATACACTTCTGCGGAAATAGACGTGAACGGAAAAATCCGACACTGCAAGAATGGGCTTATAAAAGGTTTTGAGAATGCGGTTTCCCTGCTGGATTCAACTTTTGCGGAGAATTCAAGGCTAAAGGATGAAAACTCAAAGTTGAAATCACAGATTTTCAGCGTTTACAGCGAGTGCGAGAAACTTTCCAAAGATAACGATGAACTGAAAAAACAGGCGCTGAAAAACAAAATCAGACCTATGGGAATGTAAGAAGGAGAAAATATTATGGCAGACAACTCAATGATTGCATCGGATGCATTGAAATTTATAGGAATTCTTGAAACTTTTTTTATCACTGAATCGCAGGAGCAGATTATTGTCCGTCCTTTATTTATGGAGATGAACCGCTGGATTGTGGCTGCCTCCGGGCATATCGGAACTTCCGGAAGATTAAGGATTGTTACAGCCGCACAGGATTTTGAGATTTTCTGCAAAGCCGAGCCAGTTTCGCTGGAAATGCTTTCAAACTGCTTTATGCTTGTTCTTAGGCAGAATCTCCCGGATGAAATGGCCAGAAAGATGATGTTTCTTAAAAAGACTGTCCGCGGATGTTCAAGAAGATGTGAGGAGCGTTTTGAGATAGGAACTGATTATAAAAGATTCGGTTTTTCTTCTGCGGTCCAGTTCTTTTTGTACAATGAGCAAAAAATCCTTTGCTTTATAAACAATGTCAGCGTCCACGGCGCAATGATTACCTGTTCAACTTTGGATATAAAGGCCGGGGAACGCATAAAAATTGTCTTTTCGTTTGATAATCCAAGTGAAAAAATAACCCAGACCGGAATTGTCGTAAACAGAAATTCCGCCGCAGACAATTATCTTAGACTGAGCATTAACTTTATTGAGCCAATATCCTTTTTATGGCAAAAACGGATTTGCGGGTTTTAAGTCTGTTATTTTTTATCGGGATGATGGATAAAAAATCCAAGTGAACAGACCGCTGGAAATGTCGGTTTTTTCTTTGTGCAATTCTTTTGACAATATGTCTATTATAGTGTACAATAAGGATATGTACGAAATCTTTAAAACGGAAAATTATTTAAAGTGGTTTAAGAAACTGCGTGACAAAACTGCAAAATATGTAATCACTTTAAGAATAGAACGTCTTAAAAATGGTAATTTTGGTGATTCAAAATGTGTTGGTGAAAAAGTTTTTTGAATTACGAATAGATATTGGAAAAGGATATAGAGTTTATTTTACAAATAAAGAAAAAGAAGTGATTCTTCTTTTGATTGGAGGAAACAAATCCTCTCAGGAAAAAGACATAAAAAAAGCAAAAGAACTGGCAAGTGAGGTTTAATATGTTAAAAGTAACACCATACGATCCGGCAGAATTTCTAAACACAAAGAAACTTCAGAAAGGCTACCTTGATTATGTTGCAAAAGAAGGCACTCCAGAGGAACTTATTGAAGCGATTAACACAGTTGCAAGGGCAAAAGGAATGTCTCAGACTGCAAAAAAGGCCGGAATGGCTAGGACAAGTCTATACAAAGCTCTTTCTCCGGACGGCAACCCGACTTTAGATACATTGAAAAAAATTGCGAATGCGGTTGGCTATAAGCTGAACATTTCTTTTACGCCGATAAACTAATCCAGTTCTGTCTCACCCTTATTTACCAAGGATGTTCCGTTCCATAAAAAAAGGATTGTGTCGCAGTTGCTGAATTCAACAGGGTTTCCTTTGCCGCACGTTTCATCGATTTCTGTTTCAATTCCGCTTGTATATGTGCGTTTGCCTTTTATTTTTATGCAGTAGTCGCCAGAATCTATGTCATAGGAAACTTTCTTGTTGTATTCAAGTTTTCCGCTCCAGACTGTCTTATATTCTTCGGAAGTGTCCTCTGAAACCATAATTTCTGTGATTACGTCATTATAATTTTCTGCCGTGCTGGAATTTTCAACAACAATTGTTGCCGTGAATTTTCCATCGCAGGAAATTGCCAGCACGGAAAGAATAACCGCTGCAAAAATCCATAAATATTTTTTCATCTTATCTGCTCCCATAGGATAAAACTAAATGACAGTCTGCAAGGTTACAAGCCAAACGGCGTGACTTTTATGCAAAACAAGCAATTTTTACATTTTCAGGCTCATGCTGTTCCGCCTGCCATAATGTAACTTTCATCTGCATCAACATCCAACTTTCTGGTGTCGTATTAGTAGCTTTTGCTATTCTGATTGCCATTTCTGGACTTAAAGAAGATTTTTCATTTACAAATTCAGATAAAGTTTTTCTTGTTACGCCTAATTTTTGTGCAGCTTCTGTTATAGTTATATCAAGAGGTTCCAGGACATCTTTCAGAAAAACTTCACCAGGATGAGTTGGTTTTCTTGTCATAAATTTATTCTAAAATGTAACCTTATAGGTGTCAACAAAAAAAAAGACGGCCGGAAAAATCTTGGCATTTTAACGACCGTCTTTTTTATCAGTTTTTTATTAAGTTATGAATTTTTTATTTGTCTGATTCAACAATTGCGTAGAAAGAGAATTTTCCTGTAACATCATTGAATGTTATATCCTGAATTGTTCCAGAGATTTCCATTACATCCTTTTCTTTCTTATCGATTAACTCATCGTTGTTTGAATAGAAAACTACATTTGTTTCTCTGACAAGATTTCCATATCCAAAAACATTGTCTTTTGTGAATCCGCTTGCCAGATATTCTTTTTTTGCTTTTTCCGGAAGTTCTCCGCCAGAAAGTTGCATTGCATATTTGAATGTCTGGTCATTTTTCAATGTGTTTTCAGAGATTGATGTCAAAACCAGAGGGAATGAAACAGTTTTTCCCTCAATATTATACTTTTTGATGAATTTCTTTACATAAAGGCTTGAAGATTTTTTTGCCAATGTTGCAATAAAATCCGGATTGGTCACAACATTGTCAACTTTCTTTGCATATTCTTCATCTGACCAACTTGCCAGTCTGTCTGTAATATCTTTTATAATAAATCCTGCCAGTTTTGTTGCAGAACTTTTTGGTTTTGATATTTTTGTGGATTTTGGCAATGGCTGGCCATTTTTACTGCACGCTACACTCGTGTAATCTGTTATTTCAACATTAAAAGTTCCGTTTTCTTTCTTAATGTTTACTGTATAGTCATCACGGTGAAGTGTAAGGCCTTTTCCCGCTACTGCGTAGCCAACAACAGCATAGGAATCATTCTGCACATCAAAAGTTTTTATCTGTGCGGATGTCCATGCGTTTTCAAAATCAGTTGCAAAGTCATATACAACAGGAAACAACTCTCTTCCCTCTGGAATTGTCTGCGCGAAAATAGCTGTCATACCAACAAATACAGCTGCCAAGATAGATAAGTTTTTTTTCATTTTACTGCTCCTTTTTTTCTTATCTTAATATATTCTGACGACATAGAATGTCGGTCTGAATTAATTTTAGGTTTTAAATCATTTTTTCTTGAAAATTCTTACTGTTTTGTCCATTTTGTTTCTTGTGGATAAAATATGGCAAGGTAACCTTTTAGCGTTATCTTGTTATCGGAATCAGAATCAAAACACAGTTCATAGTCTCGATTCAGGTTTGAGCCTTCCGAAGAATTTGAAAAAGTCAGATAATTTCTTAAATAATAGTAATCAGCATGAGAGTTTTCTGAAATAGTTTTTGCAGACCATGTGAAAGTTCCGGAATTCATTTTATTTCCGTTCTGATAAATTTCAAGCCTGCCTGTTTTATCTTTATTCAGGATAATATAACTTTGTCCGTTTTCCCATCTTCCCACAAGTTTTTCATCAAGTATGGAGTTCTCTTCTCCGTCAGCCGCCACTGTTATAAGACAGTAGTATTTTGCAGAACCAGCGGTTTGCAGATATACAAGCGCCTGACCAGTTGTCAATGCGGTTATTGTTAGACTTTCATCATCTAAAGAAATTGAGTTAAAGTCGTCCGAGGCAACTGAATAATAACCATATCCGCCCGATAGAGTCATCAGCTTTACAGTTTCGCCTACTTTCATTGAAAATTCTTTTGTGTTTTCAATATACAGGACGTTTTCATCAGTGTCTTCCGCTTCATCATCTTCTTTGTTATCAGTTTCATTCTGATTTTTATATTGAGCAAAAAATTCTGTGTCTTGCGTTACTATGTATTTTGTGCCTATCTCGTATCTGATACCAGAGCCATCTGCTTCTGTGTTCCAGCTTTCAATATTATAGGCTTCTGTTTCGTATGTTTTTGAATCATAATAGCAATACGGCGTTTTTATAATAGTTCGAATTTCATATTTTGAGTTGGATAAATTAGTCAGAGTTATCTCTTTATTTTTTTCATAGGAATAACTTCTGTCCATATCATAATCATCTGAAGTATAGTAACATCCTCCAAAATCCCAGTAATAAACTTTTCCTGCCGGTAACTCTTCCTTAGGAAAGTTTGCGCGGAATATCACATTATAATTTTGTGCAGTTTCTGCTTCTTCCTGTGTATTGTTATCTGAACTGCTTTCGTCTGAACATGAAATAAAACTTGTGGCACAAATAAAAATTGAGAATAATGCTGTTAATACTTTTTTCATCTTACTGCTCCTTTTTCTAGAATAGACTTCCCCCCCCCATGTCAAGTGGGAGACCGCTGGAAATTTTCTTTCCAGCGGATTTTTTTGTTGATAACAAGTTATTTTGTTGTTGTAAGGTTCTTTTCACATTCGCGGATTTCCAGCATTACAGGAATCTGGAATGTCTGTATTTCCCCGAGATGTGAATATGTTACGGTCAGAGTGCCGACTGTGCCTGCGTTTTGCGGGGATGTCTTGTTTGAATAACCTTCATGACATTCTACGTTTTCAGTCATCACATGGGGATCTATTTCCATATGATAACTTGAATGACCTACTGCATCCCAAATCGCCTTGTTGTATTCCACCGGGTAAAAATGATCATTGTCATCACGGTCTGTTGTGGAAGAGCGTTGGTCTCCAGGACACCACCAGTACGCAATGCTCCAGAATTCCTGGTTTGAATAGAATCCGTTCAGGGAAGAATCTTTCACTTTTCCAAAGTAGACTGATTTTACAGGAGTGTCAGTCCTAGAGCCATCGTTGTACCAATGGTCTTCGCGGCCGTTCTGTCCTCCTGCCCAGAGATAAAGAATCTTGTTCGTATTGCAAAGCGACTGCATAGCAGACGTGGACGGTCCTTTAGGGTGGTATCTCGTTGAAGTTGAATAATCATCTGAGAATAATCCAAGCGAACTTCTATGGTCTGTGGAATGATTCTCGTACCGCTCAAGCCACCACCGTAAGGTCGTCTTCCAGTTCAAGATTTGGCTGCCGTTATATGTGGGTCTATATGCGCTTGTAACATAATAACCTTCCGTTATCCTGTCCGTGCAGATATACTGCAAGGTGGCAGTGTAGTTGCCGTTGCCGTCTGGTGTGATCGCGGTTGTCATGTTTGTATCGGGGCGGTTTTCGCCGTAGTTTTTGTCGGCCTGGTTTTGCCACTTGAATTCAAGTTTTTCGACTGTTGCCGTTGTTTTTGGCTGGGCGAAGCTGAATATCAGTTTTGCGGTTTCGCCGTCACCCATGTAAAGGATGTCGTTTCCTGTGTTCTGGGAGTTTTCTATCATTGAGAATTTTCCATTGCTTTCGACTTTTGTGATTACATCCAGCGTGTTGTAGTAGCAGTTGACATAAACTGTCTGGTCACCGACACTCTGTCCTCTTGTTGCCGTTGTCGGATTTATCGCCTTGATGGTCAGGGTTTTTCCTGTTATCTCGGATTTTGGTGTTAACACAAAATAGCCGTAGCCGCTTGCAGTTTCGACTTTCTTTATCTTTGTCGCGGAATTTTCTGTGTATGTTTCAAGGTATTTCAGCGCATCGCCGGAAAATTCAAACACTGCGTCCGCCGGGTTCACGGAGTATTCCAGATGGTATTCTGTCTTCTTGTTCATATCCATTATTACTGCGCTTTCCATACTGAATTCATAGTTCCATTCGCAGCGGACTTGAATCTGTGCCTTGTTACCATAACTTGTGACACCGTTCAAGTTCACGTTTCCTTCCTTTATTCCCTCTATGGTTACAGTTCCTTTTCCGATTTCACCGTCAATCTCGCGTGCCTCCGGGTCATAGACTATGTTTATGTAGTCTGAACCATCGACCGCTCCGGAATAAACCCATTCAATCGGCGCGTCTGCCGGGCTTACTTTGTAGATGAATGTCTTTGTATGCGCCGGCTCTACGGAAAGAACCTGCCGGTCAAAAGAAAGAGATTTTGTGGCTTCTACTTTTACTGTACATTCCGCATACTCGCCGTTTGACAGCGCGCATCTTAGGGTGCAAGTTCCGGACTGCAACGCATAGACGGTTACGGTCTGACCGCTTCCCATTACGCTTGCGATTTCTGTTCCGTTAACCTTGTTTATGCTCCACACAAGCGACTTGTAGTCCTTGCTTGTTCCGCCCTCTATTGTGGCTTTTATTTCTGTCGTCTTGCTTTTTTCCAGCGTCACAAAACTTTTGTTCAGTGAAACTGTAGCATCCTCTACGCCCGGAACTATGATTCTGTAGACCATGTCGGTATTGCTTTTCGAGTGGCTTACGGTTACTGTACATTCCCCGGATTCAACTGCCTCAACGTATACGCTTGCGCCTGTCGCTTTTCCTGTTGTGTCTGTTCCGTTGATTTTTACTATTCCCGGGTTTGAGCTTACCCATGTAAGGTTCGGCTGGTCTGTGATTTTAACATCCTGTCCCACAAGCTCCGCGGAAAGAATTTTGTTTGTTCCCTTTGTCATGGAGAATGTCGAGGAGATTCCCCCATCGCCAGTTATATACGTGAGCGTTTCGGCCGCTTTTTCAACGTAGACAAGCATTTCCGCTGTTGAAAGGACTGAGTCTGTCTTCTTTGCCACAAGGTCTGCATATACGGTTGTTGTTCCGTTTCCTGTTCCTGTAAGCTCGCAGACTGCCTTTGTTCCGCTTATCTTGCAGATTTTTTCATTTGCACTTCTGTATGAAACGTATGTTTCAACATTGCTTGCCGGAATCTGCATAGAGATAAAGCTTGAAGAGCCTTCTGTGATTTTCTTTGAGTCGCCTGAAAATCCGAATGTGTCGTACTGCTGAATCTTGATTTTTATCTGCTGGTCAAAGGCTGATTTTGGATGTGATACTGTAAGTGTTACGCTTCCTTCCTTTAGCGGTGTTATTATAGCGGTGTTCGCGGAATATGTAAGGTCAACCACATCGTAGACATCCAGCGACCAGTTAAAGTTGTACTTGTCTGTGGTTCCGCCGTTTATAAGCGTTGCCGTTATGCTTGTGTCGCCAGCGTCCGGCTTAAGGCTAAGGATATTTCCGCTTGAAACGCTTATTGAATATTCTGTTGAGGCGGCGGAATCACATATTGCCCTTATCTGAGCCGGATAAATCGCTTTTGGATGTGATATTTTTATTATTGCGGTTCCGGCTTTTCTTGCCTGAACTTTTGCCGTTCCGTTCTGTCCGTAAAGGTTCAGGACGCTAGGGTCAGAACTTACCCATACAAAGTCTTTCGTGTCTTCTTCTGAGCCGCCCTCCAGAACTGCGTTCAGTGTACTCCAGCCTGAATTTTCTATAAGGTTGATGATTGAAGGTGTCGCCGTAATCCAAGGACACGCTGCCGCCGCAATCGGGTCTATTACCTGGATAATAAGTTCAAGCGGTGTCGAGATTGAGCAAGCGCTGTGGGAAACAAGGATTCTTGTTACTCCGATTTTGTTTCCTTTTATGACTGCTGTTCCGGCTGTTGTCGAGGCTATCGAGGCGATTTCCGGGTTTTCACTTTTCCATGTGTAGCCGTCAAGGTAGACTTCGCTGGAATTTTCCATTGTTACAGAAACATTCCGTGTGTTCCCCTCGCCTATGTTCACGACATTCTGGCTTGTTGAAAGATATGTGAACCCTGCAAGTTCCTCCGCCGTGTTTCCGATTACAACAAGAATTTTCTTTGGATATTTTGCCTTTTCATGCGTGACTGTTATTTCCGCCTGTCCTGCCGCCACCGGCTTTATGTACGCTTTTCCTGTGGCATACTGCGCGGTGATTTCCGCAATGCTTGTGTCATCGATTTCAAAGGAAAATCCTGTAAGATTGTCCTCATCTTTTGCGTTTACAAGAGAGGCTGAGAGTGAGTAGTTCCCGCTGTCCTTAAGCATTGTTATTACATCTGTGTTTGTCGCTATGTGGATGACCGGATCAACACCTTCTATCACGTATTCGCTTCCGATTCGTACATTGATTTTAAGTGTGTTCTCGCTTTCTGCGTGGGAAACGGTTATTGTTGTCTCGCCCTCTTTCTGCGCGGTGATTGTAACTTTCCCACCGTTTGGAACGATTGTTGCAATGCTTTCGTCCGCGACAGTCCATTCAATATCCTTGTATTTAGACTCGCTTAATCCGACTGGGGTTACAGAGAATTCCTTTATCTCCCCTGCCTTAGAAAGAATCACAACGTTGTTGTATGCGGAAAGATACACAGACTTTTCAATTTCACCGATTGCGACATTTTCAGGATAGACCGTAACGTTGAATGTGGCTTTTGTGTCCAGATATGAGACTGTAATTTTTGCAGTTCCGGCTTTTATTCCATTCACAACGCCATAAAGCGGATTCGATGCGTTCGGTTTTTCAACACTGCAAACATTGTAGTCAGAGCTTGACCATACAACCTGCGAGGCGACAGTGGAAAAATCAAATGCTTCCGTTTCGTCTGATTCTTCGTTATAAGTGTCAAATCCGACTGAATTTACAAAGACTCCGACAGTTTTTCCTGCGTTCACTGAATAATATGTTTTTTCGGAATAGAACGCCTTCATGCTGTCCAGGGCTTCCTGCGTGTCGGCTGTAAGAACAAGAACATCTTTTGGACTTGCGGATTTTGGATGGGAAATGTTTATGTTTCCCACGCAGTTTCCTGTTCCTGTGCTGGAAATTTCAGCCTCCTCGCCGTTCGCGTTAAAGTGCAACGTTGCACTTTCTGTTGACCATTTGATTTCACTTTTTTCTGATTCTTTTGCACCCACAAGCGTTGCGGAATAGTTCACAGTTTCGGAATTAAGGAATTTAAGTATTCCAGAGCCTGAAAAATAATACTGCTGCTCAAGCACCGCGTCTTTTGAAAGGACTTTTACAAGGATTTCACGCGGATAATAACTTCTTGGGTGCGTTACCGTTATTGTGGCTGTCCCCTCTGCGACTGGCTTTATGTAGCAGTTTGCGAAGATGTAAGAGGCGCTTGCCATACGTGAGTTTTCCACTGTTCCGTTTGTAGTTGAAACTTCAATCACATCGGATGAGCCGTCATTCGGATTCTGTTTTATGCTCCAGGTGAAACGGTTTTCATCCCCTGAATTTCCGCCCTCAAGCGTGATTCTTAAATCTGTTTCCTCCGCACCGACTTTTGTCTTTATAAAGTCCTGCGTTGTGTTTATTGTTACACTTGCGTCTACCGCATCCGCAATCTGGTTCTCGCATATAACAAGAATCTGGCGTTTTTTCTGGCATACAGGATGGCTTACATAAATCTGCGCGACGCCGTTGTGTAGCCCTGTAACAATAATCTGGTTTGAAAATGAATTGTACTGGATTATCTCTCCTTCCTGCATAACCTCGTACTTGAACTCATCGGCTGAATACTTGCCTTCTTCCATTCCGTTCAGTTTCATTGTGAGAGTCTTTGTGTTTTCGCCTGTTCCGGAAAGGTTCACTTTTGTTTCATCCGGCTCGATAAATACATTCTCGACAATTTCTATGACACGCGCACGGATTTCAAGAGGATATGCCGCGTCCGGATGTTTTATCCTTATTGCAGCGACTCCAGTTTTAAGCGGTGTCACGATACATTCATTTCTGTTGGGAGTGATTGAAATGCTTTCTGAGCCTTCTGTGACTTCCCATGAGAAATTGTTCTTTGTGTCATCACTTTTAGGATTTTCAAGCGAAACTGTTATTGTCTTGTCGCCGTCCTTTACCCTTAACGTTGAAAGATTCTGCTTTGTGGTTATGTAGGTGGCTTTTGTAAGGTCTTCTAGAACATACACACCGATATAATACGGCTCGCCGGACTTTGAATTTGTTACCTTTATGCGCGCGTATCCTGTGTTTTTTGCCTGGATTTTGCAGTATTGCCCGGTCGGCTGTAAAGTCGCTGTCGCGGGGCTGTCTATTGTCCATGTATAGCCGTCGATATCCGCCGCACTTCCGTTGTAAAGCGAAACTGAAACTGTTTCTGTGTCGCCCGGCTCAAGGTTTACAATCTGCACGCTAGAATAGATGTATGGCTCTGTTGTGTCTACGTATGTGTCGGCAAACCCGGAGACTTTTACAATTGCTGTGGCGGAGCATTTTTTGTAGGAAACTGTAAGAGATGTCTCGCCCTCTTTTAAGCCTTTGATTACAGCACCGTTCTGCTGTGCCTCAACTTCTATAATGCTGCTGTCGTAACTCCATTCAGGCGTGATGTAAGTTCCTGACGGTGACACCGAATACGCAATGTAAGAGATTCCACCGGCCTGCAATGTTACACTGGCTGATGAAAGTTTTATTGAACTGATAGAAGACTCATCGTCTGAATCACTATCTCCGTCCGCGAAAAAATCGCATGAAACAAATAATGCTGATAATACCAGCATGGCTACAGCGCAAAATCTGCGCATTAAGAAAACTGCTGTTTTGGTACGGCGTTGCCTCCTTAAATTTTGAAAAGTGCATTACAGACTAAATTTAAAAATCAAACCTGCGGTGCACTTCTTTTTTTTTGATTATATTTTTAATTCTGCAAACATTCCTAATTAAATTTTGACAGAATGTTGTTTATGCTTTCGTGGTATTCATCATAGCGTTTATCTTCATGGCAGCTGTCGTCCGCAAAAATAAGAAATTTGCATACCAAAAATATGATAAGAGCGATTCCCGCGATGATTCCAATGCCGATTGCCGCCGCAATACCAAGCTGAGATATTAGTGAAAAAAGAAAATCTTTCAAACCGTCAAATAGTTCTGGAACTGAACACAAAAAGATAAGAAGAAGAAACACTCCGACAATACCAAAAAGCCAACAAAACAAAATCGCAAGCATAAAGCCGACTCCTGAAAAGTTTTTTATATCTGGCTCAAGCAGATTTTGCCTATATTTTCGTAAAAAATGGAATTTTAGTCTATATGCTGATTACATTTTCAGAAGTTTTGAATGAGAGCCTATTCTAAGCAAATACAGTTCAACTTCTGTGTTATTATATTTATAAATAAGTATCAAGTCTGGCCTGACATGACAATCTCTAAATGATTTTAGTTTTCCAGACATTTGATGATCCTTATATTTTTCTTCTAGGGTTTCACCTTTTGCAAGTTTTGAAATTATATTCAGAGTGTCACTTTTTTCATCATTGCTAAGTTTTTTAAAATCTTTTTTAAAAGATTTTGATTTTACTATCTGAAAAATAAAATTATCCACTACTGTAAATCCAACGCCAATTCTGAAATAGAATTATATCTCTTTAACTTTCCATTTTCTCTTTGTTTTTCTATTTCTTTTTCAGCCTTTTTCAATGAGGAAACTAGTTTTTTTGGATAATCATCTTCAATATCTACTGAAGCCCCATCTAGTTTTACAATCTCTTTTATAATATTTACAAGAGATTTGCTTGCATTATTAACTATTACTGTCATATTTGTTCCCTTTTAGCCTTGAAATATCCAGAATTTTCTATGTTTTTTTTGTCTACCAAAACCTATTATACATCCAAATTGTATTTTGTTTGTGTGCTTTAGTCAATTTTTTGTTTTTTTTAAAATTGTATTTTATCATTCTTCCAGTTGGTTTTGCGGCTGGAAGTTTTTTTCGTTTATCCATGTTTTTCTGTTTCCTTAAAACGCGCCGAATCCTTGGTCTTTTTCAAGGGAGCGTTTGGTCTGCTCGTAGTTCTGTTCCTGCTCAAGTTGTTTTTTCTGCTCATCACGGCGGTCTTTCCAGGCAAGCCATGCAAAACTGTTGTTCAGTGCATCCTGAAGTTGGGTAAGTTTTTCACCGTTTAGTTTATCCAGAAGAAGTTGTGACTGGGCGAGTTCTTTTTCTGTAAGCTCATCTCCCTGAAAGATTTTCTGTATCACCGCGTTTGTCTTTGCGGCTTCCTCGCCCCAGCGCAGCTCCTCCACTTTTTCGTGTGCGTTCGCCATCACGGTTGTAACCTGATCCTGCATTTTCTGGTCAAGATTTTTTACCATCATAAAATTCTGTGGGCTAAGTCCGTATTTCTGCCAGATTGTCTTTTTTTCCTCATCGGTAAGGTCTTTTACAAGTTCCCCGCAGGCGGCGGCAAAATCGTTCTTCTCCATTTCGATTGTGTCCTTTACAATATCCACAAGTGTCTTGTCCTTGTCGCCGAGTCCGGCAAGATCTTTCATAGAGAACGTCTTGTTTCCAATCTGCATATTCTCCTTCTCGAATGTGTCGCGGATTTTCCGCACGTTGTTCAGCTGCCGGTTCACCTGCTTTGTGGCGTCCTGGATTTCATCACGGATGTCAAAGTTTTCAAGGAAATTTCCGTCATTGAAATCAATATCCTCAAATTTCCAGCTTTTAGCCTGCTCTATCGCCATCTGAATCTGCTGGTAGTTCTGCTCAATCATCTGCAGCGTGTTCATAATCTGGTCATATCCCTGATAGAACCTGTCTATAGCGCTAAGCCAGTTTGCCGCATCAAAAACCGGATACCCGCTAGCGAATATCTGTGCCGTGGCTGACAACATAAGCATTGATGAAATTAAGATTTGTCTGATTTTCTTCATTTTAGTCCTCCAGTAAATATTTGTAGTCAATATTTTTTGCTTCCAGAACTTCCTGAACAAGTTCCTTTCCTGTGTTGCGTCCGTATTTTTCTTCTATTTTATCCAGAAGAGCGTTGTCTGTTGTCGATGTTGTAATCACCGCAAGCTGCAACTCATCCAGTCCAAGCTGGAATTTTCTTCTTCCTAAAGACGACTTGTAGTAATAGTCACGCTGTTTCTGCATTTTTTTTGCAAGAAGACTGATTTCCGCCTCGTCCAGACCGAACTGATGGTAGCCTTCCGCGGAAAGCGGTGTTTCGGCGTTCTCATCCGCAAGGTAGATTTTTGTAGGACACTGGGAAACGATTGTATGTGCAATCGGGCTTTTTAAGACATCCTCAATTTCCTGTGTCGCGAATATGACGGAAACATTCAGTTTTCGCAGGGTTTTAAGCCAAACGGCTATTTCTTTTGCAAAAATCTCGTTCTGGAAGAATGTGTGCGCCTCGTCCAGAATCAGCATTACAGGAGAACCGTCAAACTGTTTCTCGCACTGGTGAAGAAGAAACGAGAGCGCCGGTGTCACGCAGGCACTTGATAAGGACATAAGGCTTCCCATCTCTATCATTGTCCAGTTGTCGCCCCAAAGGATATTTGTGCTCCGCGCGTCAAAAAGGATTCCGTACTCACCGCCAAGGATATATGGTCCAAGTGCGTCCTGTATAATGTTTCTTCCTGTCGCCGGATCCTGGTAGTCTGAATATTGCCAGAAACTTGTAAGGTCTCGTGTCTCCGGATTTTTTGTCTGCAGAAGTTTTAATGTATTGAAGATTGACGCGCGGATTGCTGCATTCACCTCCACTTTTTGCTCGACAAGAAGAATCTGTATAAATTCGCTTGCCCAGCGTAAATCCTGTGGTGTTTCAAGTTCCCTAAGCGGCTGGAAAGTGATTGACTTGTCGAATCCCGGCTCAAGATATATTCCGCCCGCGCATATTGTAAGGTTTCTTGCGGAGCGTCCTTTGTCAAAGATGATTACCTTGCCGTGCGGCTCTTTTTTCCAGCTTATCTCAAGAAGTCCAAGAAGCGTTGATTTTCCGGCTCCTGTCTGTCCGCCGATGAATGTGTGTCCTACCTGCCCCACGTGAAGATTCAGATAGAACGGCATCTTGAAGTCTGTCTCGCATACAACAAGCGGCGCGCCGTTTCCGCTTACTTTTTTCATGAATGGATTTTCTTCAAGTCCTGCCCAGATTGAGCTTATTGGAATTATGTGGCAGGTGTTTGTTGTTGAAACAAAGAGTTCACGCCTGTTTGAGTAGATGTTTCCCGGCTGCATTGAAAGGAACGCCTGAAGCAGGTTCACGGTTTCTTCCTTGCACGAAAATCCAGTGCTTGTAACAAGTTCCTGGATGTATTCCGCCTTGCCTTTTACATTCTTTATGTCCTTATCCCAGACCATTATGTTCGAGCAGTAATCTCCGTAGCCTTCATTTCCCATTGTAATATCAACGCTGGCGTTCAGCGCGTCATCTTCCTGGGCGAGCGCCGCGCGGTTTTCTGTTCCTCCTCCTGTTGAATGTGTCGCGGAATTTATCGCCATCTGCGCAATGCTTGTCACGCTTCCGTGGTAACTTTCACCCTTTTTCTTGATTTTCTTCAACGCTGTCTGTTTTGAATAGCACATGAATCTTGTACTCCATCTAAGCTCGCAGTCCGCCTTATTCAGCTCATCAAACATGGCTGGAACTGTTGCTCCCGGAAACGAATTCACCGCAATAATAGAAGCGTAGTTCCTGCCAAGTTTTAGCGGAATTGAATTTTCAAGTGTTTCATCTGTTATTATGCGGTCAATAAAAAGTGAACGCTGGAGTTCCGGAACAATCATCTTGTGCCAGTTGAACGAAACCGATGAATGAAGAAAACCTGCAAGTTCTGAGCTGTCAAGCATTTTTATTTCCATCGCGGATTTCAGAACCCCGGCTGTCTTGTTTGTCGCGCTCTTAAAATATCGGATTTCTTTTTCAATCAGTTCTTTTTCATTTGTTTCTGTCCGGCTTCCGTCCTTTTTCTTGAAAAAGACTGAGGAAACCTTCATCTCTGCCATTTTTGGCATTTTGTATGTAAAAACTAGGAAATAGCGGTTTGTGAACTGCGAGCCTCCGTACAGGTAGTTTATTTCCCTGTCGCGTTCAATGATAAATCCTGTAAGATTATCAAATTTTGATGCGGGATAATTTTTGTTTATTCTTCTTTGAAGTTCAAACTGGATTGTCCAGTTTTCTCCAAGCTGGATTATCGCGTTATTGAACAGGTTTGAAAGCGCGTTCACCTGCCTCATGCTGGATGAGTCTAAGTCCGGCGCGATAAATTCGTAGGCGCACATAAGCGCATCGCCTTTCAGGTAGCATATTCCGTTTTCAGCGAACAGCCGCCATGGGCATATCGAGCTTAGTTTTGATTCAACTCTGTGGTATGGCTTAAAATTTAGATGTTCAAAAAGCATTTTTACCCCTCGTACACGTCTTTCTGCATAAGATTTTCAAGCGCGAAATCTATTGTGAGCGGATCTTTTTTGCATATAACCCTGCATATAAGAATTCCCACAACTCCAATCACAATCGCATAGATTGTTGTAAGCGCGCATATAATCAGTGTTATAAAACCGATTATATAGAATGCTTTTTCACCGATTCCAAAGAACAGTTTCTTTTCCATAAGAGAAACATGCACCGGCTGTGAATAGTCTTCGTAATTATCCATAAAATTCTCCGTGATATTAGAAAGTTTCTAATGTTTTTTCTTCGCTGGTTGTGTCCAGTACCTTTTCTGCAAGTATTTCCTCATTCTGTGCTGCTTTATCTGCGGCCATACGTTCCGCAAGATTTGTCTTATCCAGTGTGTCATTAGTGTTTTCTTCCTTTTTCTGCTGCTGTGCCATTTTTGCCTGATAATTTGAAAGATACATAAGTTTCTTTGAAAGCGAAAATTCCTCACCGGAAACAAAGATTCCTTTCTGCTCCTCATTTTTAAGGATTGAGATATTTTCCCTTTCCTTTCTGCGTTTTTCTATGTCGGTCTTTATCTTCTTTATGCTCGGTAGTCCTGCCGCCTCTGAATAAAGCTCATTGACCGTCTTTGGAAAAGGCAAGTCCATTTTCAGCTTGAACCTTTTGTCATCGTAATAGACAATTTTTTTGAATATATACGGCTGCATTCCGTGGCTAAAAAGAAGTCCGCGGTTTCCAGGAATTCTTTTTATATCCGCCGCGTCAAGAAGATTTCTCCCTGAATCCCGGTCAGAAAAGTTGATGTTTTTTGTGGTTGTAATGTCTATCATTCCAGAATGGCTTATCTGCTCGCTCTGGATTGACTCCTGCCCTATAAACTTAGAGAAAATCTCCGCATCCTTTATGTTTCCCGGCGCGAATGTCAGAAGAACCGGACACAGGTCAAAGAACTGGTGGTTCGCGCCGTAGACATCCTCAAGCTGCCGTATTGTCTGGCATACAATCGTAAAGAACACTCCGTAGCCCCGGGAAACCGCCATTGTCTGGGCAACTTCGTCAAGCCGTCCAAGAACCGGGAATTCATCAAGGATAAAGTTCACATCGTTTTTAAGGCGTGTGGCCCCAAAAGATGTTTCGCCCTCTGTAAATTTTCTCATCATAAATGAGATAAGAAGCCTGAAAACCGGCGCGATTCGTTTCATTTCTCCTGCCGGAACTACAAGGTAAAGCGAGATTGGTTTTGCACTTGTGATAAAATCTTCTATCTCAAAGTCGGATGCGCTTGTTGCGTTTGCGATTATCGGGTCGTCAAAAAGCTGGAGTTTTCCAAGAATTGTCTTGATTCCTGTCTGTCTTTCTTCCGCGCGTGTATTTAAAAGCCTGTTTGCACCGTAGATAACTTTCTGGTGTATGTCTTCCGCCTCGATTTTGTCGCCTGCTTTTAGGTTTCTTGATTTATAGAACGCCGGATTTCCTTTATACATTTCCTCTGTAATCTCAAAGTAATGCTTAGCGTTTTTCATGTTCTCGCAGAGTTCCTCTACATTCATATTTGAAAAAAGATGAAGAAGTCCCGGCAGTGTAGGTTCTGTAAAGTTTGAGAAACGTATGTGAAGAAGTGCGGCTGTAATTGCATCCTGCGCCATTTCATTGAAATATTGGCTTGTGCTGTCCGTTCCAGCCTTTGAATTTCCTGGAGTCATAAGGACATTCGCAACAAGCGAAGCGTCACGGTATGCGTTCTCATCGCCATCCCTTATCGCCTTTACAAAGTTGTAGCGCACTGTGTTCCGGCTGCATGGGGCAAACTTTAACACATGGGAAAAAGTCTTTCTGTAGCCAGATGTTGTCTTGTAGTTTTCACCTTTAGGGTCGTTCACAATTACAGAATAAGGATAAGAAAGCAAGGTCGGGATGATTATGCTTACGTTCTTGCCGCTTCCCGGTGGAGCCGCCACAAGTGTATGCTGTTTTCCCGGATGGCAGATATACGTTCCTTTTCTGTACTGGTGAAGCCTTAATGAGCCGTCTTTCTTCTTTGAGTATGTTACAAACGCGTCCTCTGTCATTCCGCACATGATTCCATCAGGCGCAAGGAGTCCGTTCTTGTGAAGGTCGCTTACCGTTGCCATTCTTGCAGTTCCGTTCTGTGTTCCTTTTGTCTTTATTATTATTGCTGTCGCAATTGTCCATATAACAGCGACAAAAAAGGCTGTTCCTGTGAACAAAAGAAAATATGTCATCGCGTGCCAGTAGTACGGCTGGAATCCCTCGTAGCCAAAATATTTAAAGAACGAAAGGATAAAGAACACCGGGTTGTAGATCCACCACTTACCCAGCTTGAAAAGCGGCGTGTTCACAACTCTCTGGTCGCCGTTCATCGCGTATGCGAAATCCTGTGTTGCGGCCACAATTCCAGCCACAAAAAGAAGAATTACAATGCAGGTTCTTAGGACATTCCACGAAAATCCAAGTCCATGTGTTCCGGGGTTTGATTTTCTATAGTCTTTTTTTGACATACAAATCTCCTTTTAGTTCCTTACATACTTTTCTTCCGGCATGACTGGTTCAATCGGCGGAAGCTCCATCGTCAGGTTTGTTATGAGTTTTACCTCTGTGCCGCTTTTTATGCGGATTGTGGGCTGAATATCCAGCGCGCGGTCAACAATTTTTTCATTAAGTTTCTGTCCTGCCGAATACGCATCGCTAAGCGCGTTCTGGGCGTAGGTGTTTCCCTGCGCGTTTATCGTGTTCGCGGCTTTTGTGTCAAGAATCGAGAACATTGCGATAAGTCCCATAGCCTTTAGGTATTCAAATGGATGCTCTGTCCTGAATCCCTTTTGTCCGCTGAAACCGTATGCGTCTATTCCGTTCATGCTGCCAAGATTGACTTCCAGCCCGTCCGGGCGGATAAGCGTGTTCCATACAATCTGGATTCTTGCCTGTCCGTAGCTTACGGAGCTGTTGTACTCGCCGGTAAGAACTGAGCCTTGCGGAATAAGAACATATTTTCCGTTGTTGCTTGAATAGATATTTGTTGTTACTGTCGCTTTTAACATTCCCGGCAAATCCGTGTTTATTCCTGTATCCAGGACTGCCGGAATTACAGTTCCCTTCCACAAGGTGAATTCGCTGTTCCACTGGTATTGTCCGCCGTTTTCCCTGTTCCGGTTCAGAAATGCCTCTTTTCCGCTCTGGTTGTTCTGGAGCGTATAGTTGTTTCCGCCCTGCGAGGCAAGATACTGTCCGATGTTTGACTGCAATGATGAGGGCGTATAAGTTCCGTTTCCGTATTTTTGCGCCATATAACTGGAGATTCCGCTTCCGTAGTTCTGTGTCTGGGAAGAGGCTGTGTTTTTTGCAAGAACGCCTGCTGTGTCTGAATATGCGTCAAAAGGAATTCTCTGCATTGCCTTCTGGAGCTCATTGCGGTTTGTGTTCTGCGGATAGTTCGAGCCGCCGTTTCCTGTGCTTTGTACAGGTCCCATCTGGGAAGGAACTTCTACAGGCGCTGTTCCGTTGTTGTCAAGGCTAGTAATACTTGTCTTTTCATTGTCAATGTTTTCAAGGTAACTTGCGGTCTTGTCACGGTTGTTTGTCTGCTGTGGCTTGTCATCGGTAAGCTCGTCCTCCTCGTATTCGTCTGGAATGAACACTTTTCCTGCCTTGTCAAGCTCGTTGTTCTGCGCGACTTTTCTTTTTGTCATGACTGGAAGAATAAAGACGCAGAAGAACAGAAAGAAAATGAATATTCCGCCGACTGTTATAAAAAGCATATTTCTGTTCAGAAATGATGCCTTGTTTTCTTCCGGATTTCCTTTTTCTGTCTCAGAGGCTTTTAAAATATCATTTGTATCTTCTGTTCCGGTTTCTTCCTGGGATTTTTCTGTTTCTTCCGGCTTATTTTCCTTTTCCTCGTCTGAATATCCGTCGTCTGAATCAGGATTTATTTCATCATCATAGAATTCATCCGCAAAATCATCTTCTGTAAGTTCCCTGCTCTGTTTTTCATCTTCCATTATCTTTCTCCAAAAATTTAATGTCTTGGTTAATTCTTTGATTTCTTCTTTATGATGGTTACTTTCTGTTTTCCGCTTCGCAATGTGACTTTCTCTATAAGCTCATTTATGACGATTATATTTTTTCTGACTTCCTTGTTTACAATCTCGCGCTTTTTCTTGAAAACTGTGGGGATTGTCATGTTCAGGCATTTTTTATCAAGGACTATATAGGTTTTCTGCCCATCGTCATATACAAGAACCGGAAGCCATGCCGGCTTGTTTCCAATTGAATGTCGGATTTTATAGTCAAAGGAAAGGTTTTCCGCGTTCATTCCGGAGAATTCTTCCACAAGTTTCCTGTCATTTTCCCATTTTGTGAATGCTGTCCTTGTGTCCTCGTGGTTCGGGTAAACCCAGCTCACAAACGGCATATAATGGTCTTTGTAACTTTTTAGCTCAATCATATAAAGCCGTCTGTCTGTAACAAGGGTAAGCGTTGATGTAAGCCCTGAATAATCCGGCTTTAGCATAAGGAATGTCGTTTCCTGTCCGTCCGCAATTCCCTGTCCGAAACTTAGCCGCCAAACATCTGTTT
Organism: uncultured Prevotella sp.; assembly: GCA_963627355.1. GTDB lineage: Bacteria > Spirochaetota > Spirochaetia > Treponematales > Treponemataceae > Treponema_D. The sequence continues at coordinate 27,247 of CAVGBY010000002.1, forward strand.
CGCTTAGATAGGGTGATTCTTTTAGGATTTCGCCCGGCTCAAGCTGGATTACTGTAGTGTGGAATGTCTGGCAGTGCAGCTGGTACACGTGCCCTTTTTTAAAATACCACGCCTTTAGCCTGTTCTGCTCCGAAGAATATTTTGGAAGTTCTGTAATGTCTTTAAGGTGCTGTTTTAAAGCCTCTCCGCCCTCAAGAAGTTTTTCTTCCTCAAGTGGCTCTCCGTAGATTGTTTCAGGCGCTTCAAGGAAAACGACCGCGCTCTGCACATCATTTTCCTTCATTCTTTCCTGGATAATATATTCATCATCGCTAAGGTCGCCTTCCTCAACAAGATTTTCATCCCTTGTCTGCTCAAAGGAATTTATCCTGTTTTTTTCCACATCAACTGTCATGCATCCTGTAAGAAAAACTGCCGACATAGCCATTGCTGGAATTGCTCTTTTCATTTTTTTTCTGCTCCTTATAAAATTCCGCTATTTTTTTATTTCTTTGAATTCAAAGTCTGTTATGTAGATTCCAAGAGGATTCAGAATCATGTCGTCTTTTGCCGGCTCAAGAAGTTTTATGCTTAATATTCCGCGGAAACGCCTTCTGTACACACGACTTGCGCTTTTATCCTTGTCGCTAAGCACAAAATCCGCCTGATAGCTTGAGTCTGTAAGTTTCAGCACGCTTTCTATATCTATGGTACGGAATGTTTTTCCGACATTTTTTATCGGATTATCCTCTTTTAGCGTGTTTGAAAGTTTTTCGGCTGTCGCGGCGTCAACCGAGGCATAGCAGTCGCGCAGGTTTTTCTTTAGGACTGCCACGTCGCCCGGAATCTCAAAGAAATTTGAGACGAATTTTCTTATCTGGTATTCAATTGCGACCGCAGGAATTTTTAGCCCCTGATAGTTCAGTCTTGAGATATTACCCACATATTTTGCCTCGCCCCAGTCGCTTACTGTTATTACAAGCGGAACTTGCTTTGGAAGGTTCACCGCATAAAAACAGATTAAAAGGGCAATTATGAACCCAAGGCAGCTTGTCCATGCGAATATTCTGAATTTCTTGTCACGCAGCGCGTCCTTGCGTACAAATTCTTCATACATTTCAAGAGGACTTTTTGTTTCTTTCTCAAAAATCTGTTTCTTCATTTTTTTCCTTAGAAAATCTCTGTAATTCCGTCTTCTGGAGTTCCGCCACTGCCACTGTTTTCCTGCGTTTCATAGGAAGTTCCGTCATTCTGTGGTTCTGTGGCACATTCATATTCTTCTGTCGGTTCCATATTTTCCGGAATCTGGCTTTCGTTTTCCTGACTGTTCTTTGACTGTCCTAAAAGAGCAAGGTTTTCAACGCAGAAAACTGTCTTATACTGTTTTTTGCCGGCTGAATCTGTCCAGGAATCCTGTTCAATATAGCCCTGTACTCCAATTCTTGTGCCTTTTGTAAGAACCTTGAACAATCCTGTGGCACGCTTTCCATAGACTGTCAGATAAAAAAAACTTCCCTTTGAAATCCACTGCTCGTTCACTTTTCTGTCGCGGTTTACGGCAAGGCAGAATGAAAGTGTTGCAGTTCCGTTTTTTGTTGATGATAATTTTGCGTTGTCCGCAATGCGTCCAGTAAGCTGAAATCCGTTTATGTCTGTCATATAAAATCTCCTTCTTTTTAGTTTTCTGAACAGAAAAGAGCAGAACGCTGTTGTTCAATGTCTTTTCTGTTTTCTGGTTTCTTAAGTCTTTTAGCTCTTATTAAAAACTTCCTACTGTAACTCCATCGTAAATCCATGTGACAAGACTTACAGAGCCTAGGATTCCCGCAATTCCAAAGAACACCGGGACTAATGTTGATACAATTCCGTCCTGGCCTTTAAGTTTTCCCCATGCGATTCCGCCGAAACATCCTGCAAGCATTATGGCAAGGGCGGCTTTTAATCCTGTTGAGGTAAGGACTGTAAGAAGCTTGTTTCCCACGCTGTCAAAAACGCCAAGGTCGCTGTCCGCAAAAGTCTGGCTTACTGCCACAAGCGAAAACAGAACCATAAACACAATGTTCCTGTTGTTTCTTAAAAAGTCTGAGATTTTCTTTAGTTTTTTCTGCATTTTTTTTCTCCTGTTTTTCTTTTTTTCTATAAAAGATTGTTTGCGGCAAGTCCAGAGATGAAAGAATCTGTTTCTTCCCTCACATTCATTATTTCATCTACATGAACGCCGTTTTTGTCGCGCTTAAGATGAACCACAAACTGAATAATCTCGCTAAGATGATTTGCAGTTTCAGGGTCGTCTTTCTGCAGCATACCTTTAATTCGCATCAAGGTAGAAGCTCCGTTTATCGCGTGGAATGTGCTTACCCCTCCGTGCGGAGTTGTCCGCCACGCGTCAATAAGTTCCTGCATTACATTTGCCCTTCTTACCTCCCCGAAAATCACTCTCTGCGGTGTGAACCTTAGCGATTCCTCAACCGCTTTCCACGCGAACTCCTTCGGCACGCATAGCATTGTCTTCATCCTTGCCTTGCATTGAAGTTCCGGCGTGTCCTCTACAATGTAGAAGTTGTCGTCCGGCGTAATTTCCGTCATTTTGTGCAATATCGCATTTGTCAATGTTGTCTTTCCGCTTCCCGTTGAACCGGAAACAATTATGTTCTTGTTTTCTGTTATCGCCTTTAAAATCTGCTCGTACTCTCCTTTTGTCATCTGACCGTGCTCAAGGTACTGTTCCAGCGTGTAGACGTTGGACGGCGGTTTTCGGATTTGGATTTCGCTCCTTTGGGTTACTTTCATAAGTCCGGTAAGCCGCGCGTTGTATTTTGGAATTACGGTCTCAAGGCATGGAAATCCGGACAATGAGTCAAGATTGATGTCCTGGATTGCGGCCGCCGCCTTTATGATTCTTTCTGTCATAAAATCGGGAAGAAACTTTCCTGTAAATTCCTTGCCCCTGTCAAACCTTGTTACGATTATCTCCCCTGAATCCACAACCGCAATGTCTGTTACGGTCGGCTCTTCCAGATACGGAACAATCTCTTTCATGTCATCAGAAAGAAGATTGTCAAGCATCCTTTTCTTTTTTAGTTCCTCTGCATTCTCCTGGTTCATTGTCTATTGATGTTCCCCGGTATCTTCCGGAGTTTCCTTTTCTGTCAGAAAATCCGCGACAATCTGTTCATATATTGACTTGTAGGATTTGTTGTCCTTCTTATACATATCAACAAATTTATTTTTTCTTGCCTCTCCTTTTGCGAATGCGATTCTTTTTGCCTCTCCGTCCGGAAGCGCGTCAAAATCTGAGCCGGAAAGCGTAAAGTAATATTTAAGCCAGTAGACAAACATTCCGGAGAAAACTTTTATCTCTCTTTTTACGTTCATAAGCTCGCCCTTAAAGCTTCCGATTGTCGCCACAAGCTCGTCCTGTATCTCCAGGTCGCTGGAAAGTGATTTTTCAACGCATTTTCTTACAAATTCAGACTCGCTTATTTTTCTTGCCGCGCTCCTTGCCTTTATCTCCTCGTAACATTCCGCCGAAAATCTTATTGAGCAGCGTTTATCAATTGCCATAATGTTCATCCTCCTGTCCTGAATATTTCCGCGCGTTCTTAAGCATTCCGTCCGCCTTGATGTTCGCGTCACGGACTATTTTTTCCGCTTTCATCTGCGCCTCTTTAACTGGCTTTTCCGCCAGCGTTTCTATTGTCTTGTGCAGATACCTGTTCATAATGTTGTCTACAAAGATGTTGTAAAGCCCGCAGGTTGTAAAAACTCCGGCAAAGAACATTCCCACACCGAATGTTATGATTTTTAGTTTTGTGCGGACTGAAATTTCAGATATTGCATAGACTGCCTGGCTCGACATCAGTTTTATCTTCTGGACTTTTACCTCAAGGTTTTCAACAAGTATGTCAAGCGAATAGTTTATGTTTCTTGCGGTGCGTTCCGCGTTCCTGTTCATCACTGCAAGGTTTTCCGCATATTTTCTTTCCTGCTCCTCCGGCACAATATTTTTATCCGCTTTTTCAGACGGAAGCTGATTCAAGGAATTTGTCTTTTCGTCCATAGCCTAAATCACTCCGTATTTCCTGTAGATTATGTTTTTTTCAGTATCCCAGACGGAAATATTTTTTGTCCTGTGGATTCTCTGGATTTCAGAATTCATCTCGCGTCTTGTTTCCGCCGGAAGCATATACATTTTTCTGCGGAAAGTAATTTTTTCAGGCTCGTCACGCTCGTTCAGTAAAAGTCCGCATACCGGGCAGTCGTTGTAAAGCGGATGCTCGGTGCCGCAGCACTTGCACTTTGTCTTTGGCGCGTTTTTCTTACACTCGTCATCTGTACCCTTTTGGTTTTTCTGAGTTTTTTCAAAAAGAAATTTAGAGATGTTCGCCTCACTAAGGATTGTCCTGAAAAAATATCCTGTAAAGTTCAGGACGTTCTTTTTCTGCAGGCTCTCGTACGTCCAGTTTATATATTCCTCCGCATTGAGAAGACGTTCCTTGCAGAGTTTTTCAAGTTTGGGAATAAAGTCATCTGTAAAAAGTCTTGTGTTTCCAAACAGTTTTTTTAATGTTTTTGAAATCTCTGTCTGTCTTTCTGTTTTTTCTGTATCTGTTTCAACAGTCTTTTCTTCCTGCTGTTTTTCAGAAGTCTGGTCTTGAGCATTTTCTTCCGGATTTTTTATTTCTTGAGTTATATCTTCAGAAGACAGATTTTTAAATTCTTTTAAAGAATTCTTATTGGGTAAACTTTGTTTAATACCCCCATTAAACTTAGTTGAATACCCCATTAAACTTTGTTTACCGCTTTCATTCTGTACAGTATTAAACTTTGTTGAATGGTCTTTTGAATCTTTTGCTCCCAAGTCGCCTGTTGAACTTTGTTCACTCTTATTGCTTATAGTGATATTTTCCCTTGATTTTGCTGTAAAGTAGCGGCAGAGATGCGTATTGTTCGCAAGTTTTTCGTCTATCTTTATAATGAATCCTTTTTCAATAAGGGATTTCAGGTTCTTTATAACGCCCTGCTTTGAGGAGTTTGTCCATTCCGCAAGATACAAAAGTCCGCCATGGTAATCGCTTTTTCCGTCCTGGGAAAAACCGTGGATTATTGAGTATATAAAAAGGTCGTTGCCTTTAAGTTTAAGTTCATTTATCATCCACCCGGCGATGTGAACAAAATTATCGTCTTTTATCATTTTATTTTCCTCCCCATATTCCTTTTTCTGCAAGAATTGCCTGAAGTTCTGCCTCGGAAAATTCTTTCATATATTTTTCATTGAACTGGAATGTGCTGTAATATCTTCCGTAGCCGTCTTCTATAAGGTTCTTGTTAAGAAGCGTTGAGTTGCATAGCCATATATACGCCAGAAGCCGTCCGTACTTGTCGCGCATGGCGCTTACGTTGTCCAGTTGGATATTGACTTCTTCCTTGTAATATCTGTTTGTATAAAGGAACGCCTCCTCTGCAAAATATTCCGCCGCCTCGTCCTTGTGCAGGTTAAGTTCAGGTGTATTAACGCCGATCAGGCGGACTGTCTCATTTTTCGTGCAGTTTTCAGGAATATCATCCTTGAACTGGATTTTTACCGTGTCGCCGTCAATGACCGCGCTTATTTTTGCAGGATATAAGGTTTCACTTATATCTGATTTTTTGCTGTCTGTTTCATTTTCTTTTTGGCTGCATGATATGTTCACCGTAGCCGCAAGGAACAGCAGAAAAACAAAGAAAAATAGATATAAATATGTTATGACTGTTGTCTTTTTCATGTTCTGTCTCCTCCGTTATTATTTGCCCATCCCAATCAGACTGATTTCTTTTTCAGGACTTATGTTTTTATCTAAGTTCTTTTTATTGGAATGGGCTTTTTCAAAAGAGATTTGCTTTGTTGTCTCATTGCTTATGCTCTGCGCCTGCTGCCCGATTTCCTTGAGGATGTCATATTTTTCAATCTTGAAATTTTCCTCCAGTTTTTTAACAAGATTTTTTTTGACTTCATCCATAGTTTCCTTGTCTGTTATGAACTCTGCGTTTGTATTGCAGGCGGCAAGGTATTTTCCAAGGAATGTCTCTGGCTCTTTTATACCCAAAGCCTCGATTTTTAGGTTTCGTGCCGTAAGTTTTTCCTCTTTTGCAAGAGTTTTATATTCATTGCAGAAAAGAGTGGCGACTTTCTTGTTTGCCATTGTGTTCTTTTCGATAAAGTCGCTTAGTTTCCTGTTTTCCAGTTCTATTGATTTTTTTGTGTTCTTTTTAAGCTCGTCAAAATCTATGTCCTTGAATTCTCTTTCAAGGTTAATTTCAAGAGTTTTTTCAGGGTTCAGCTGGATTCCGAACGTGTCCTCAAACGCGCCTCGCTCAGTGTCTCGGTAGTCAGACGGAAGCCTTTCAAAGTAATTTCTAAGAAAATTCTTTCTCTCCTCTATCTCATCTACAGAAAGAGTTCTTTCTTCGTTTACCGCAAATCTTGACTGGATTTCTTTAAGGTGTTCATGGGCGATTCTTATTCTTATATCAGCGATTTCTTTTTGACCGTTCGGAATGTTTTCAAAATGGCGTATAAGGTCGCGGTAACTGCGTATTTTTTCCGGACGCTGCTGCTGCAATGTGTGCGCGTAGATTTTTTCAGGTTCCTCGCATGATTCTGGCATAAAATAACGCGTTCTTATAACCGCATTTTTCTGCGCAAGCGGCGTTGTGTCTGTAAGCACAAAATTATTTTTGTCGCTCCTATTTTCCGGCGTGTTCAAAATGATTGTTCCAGCCTCTTTTGCTCCGGCTATGCTTGTTACAATCTCCCCTTTCATCTCTTTCTGGGTGTGGTAGATTTGCGCCAGAAGCTGGGATTCTCCGCTGAAAGGAAGTCCGTTTGACGCGTTTATTATTGCCTGCGGCCGCATTATTATTCTTTGAAAATCGTCTTTCGCGTTGAAAAATGGCGCGGTTCCGTCCACTACGCTTTTAAGGAAATCTTTTCCGGCTTGCCTTATGATGTCGGATTTGGATTTTATTGCGTGCCGGGTATTGTCATTGCCTTCTGAATTTTCCTTCTCAGGGCTTGCGTTCTCCTCGGATTCCGCCCGTGTTTTTGAAAGATTCTTAAGCTTTTCAAATTTCTTGATAAATTCCGGTTCTACTTTTTGCCCTTTTATTGACTGGAATTCAGAAATAATTGACAATGCGTTTTCTATGCTATACTCTTTATTCAAGGGAACAGAGATGGTACTTAATCTGTCTACCCTTGTCGGATTGACTATCGACTGCGCTTCTTGCGTACGCTGCTCAATCACTTGCCCGACTCTTGCAGCTGCATAAACAAGTTGGTCGGGCATTTTTATTTTGTTCACAACATTGTTTATATCTCTTGGATGCGCCGTGATGGAGATATTTTCACCGCTGATATTCACAACAACATCCTGCACAGCCTTTGTCTTTTCATCAAAAACAAATGATTTTATGTAGTTATGCGAATGGTTGCCATTCCGTTCCTCATCAATAACAAGGTCTGGCGTAGCCAATGTCTGGAACGTTGCAAGAAGAAATCTTTTTCTGTCCTTTGCGTCTAGTTTTTCAAACTGGTTTTCACCGAGTTTTACAGTTTCCAGCGGTGTCTGAACAATCGCACGCGGAAAAAGCCTGTCGTAATTTACCTTTGAAAAATCTATTTCAACCAGCGGCACCGCGTTCTGATCCAGGACTTCCTTTATGACTTTTCGGGATTCCATAGCCATTGCCACAAGATGTTCATTATCTTCCTGCTCTAGGATTTGGAGTCTTGTTTTCTGCTCGTTTATTGACTTTTGTGTAACTTGTGGTATAGTTTCTTCTGTAGCCAAGGTTGTTGATGGTCGCAACATGGTAGCGGGGGAACGTTCTTCATGGACGCTCCATATTGTAGGTTCGACTCCTACCGCAACTTTGGCGTAATTTTTTTCTTGTAAGTTAACAGTATCAACTTTTCCAATCGTAACGATATAATTTCCAAGTTCATCTTTATTGAATACAATCTTGTTTGCCTTTGTGTTGTCTTTCTCATCAAGTCCGGCAAGAAAGAAATTCTGGTGCTGCTCATCTGTGTCTATGTATGCAGTCTGGCAAGAAGAAATAAAATCAAGCATTCCTTTCATCTCTTCTTTTCTTAGATTCTGGTCATATCCGCCTTTTCTTTGTGGTCTTGAATGTGCAATATTTGTCTTTAAGAAAAAATTTTCATTTTCAATGTTCAATTTTCCAGCAAGCTCGTCATTTAGTTTTGGAAGCCGGATTATTTCAGGAATACTCTTATAGTCAGGTTTTCCGTCCTGATAAAGTGCCTCTACAATCCTGTCAAATTCTTCCTGCTTTATAACTTCAAGATTCTTTATTTTCTCTTCCTTTAATTCTGAATGAATTTTCAGTTCAGGAATATCAAGTTGTGTCTTGTTCTGCTTTTCATTCCGTTCAATGACATTTTCAATTTGAGTTATAAGTTCTGTATCTTCTATTTTTATTTCTTTTGATGCAAAGTTTCCTGCCTGTTCCGCTATTTCATCTTTATTCAGATTGTTATTTGCATATTTTGAAAGCAAGAATTGGTCTTGAATCTCTGGATTCTTTGATTTTCTTACAATAATGCAGGGAATGGCAGATTCTTCCAGTTCAGTATTAGTGTTATAGAAAGAATCATGATTTTTTTCTATCAAATCCTGTGCTACGCTTGCATCAGTTCTTACGATATATTCTGTGAAAGAGATTTTGTCTGAGTTAAAATAATTAAAATCACTCCGGGCAACGACTTCCAAAGGAATCTTGTTTTCAGTTTGCAAAGTCTGAGATTCTATCTCTTTCATTTCCCATGGAAGTTTGTACGGAAATTCTGCCACTGCCGCATGGTTTACATAATCTTGTTGAAATTCCTGCATTTCCGGATTCCAATGTTTTGTGGCAATCCATCTTGAAACACAGTCTGTCTGGACTGCAAGATTTTTTATGTCCGTGTCATAGTCATTTCGAAAAGACGCGAACTGTCTTAGCACTGTTTTTTCTTCATCTGTGGCATATTCATAGACTTCGCGTATATTGCCGTCTATCAGATTGTCAAGAAGTGCTGCCTCTGTTGGAAAATCAGAGTTGCCTTGTATTATCTCCTCCAAGGTTCTTCCGCTCTGGAATTTATATGTTGAAACATTTAATTCTTCTTTTGCCTGCTGATTTTCAAGTTTTCCGAAAAATTTACCTAAATTTATTCTTCTGCTGGATTCTTCATCTGGGGAAATTGTTCCAAGATATTCCTGGTATTCTTTTTCCATGGCTTTCTGTTCGTTTATTGACTTTTGTGTAACTTGTGGTATAGTTTCATTAACCGTTGCGGTAGATGGTCGCAAACGAGTAGCGGGCAGTTCTTCGGAATACCGAAGTGCTGATATTGTAGGTGCAACTCCTACCGCCACAACGGTATTGTTTTCTTCCGAGATGCTATCGCGTCTATCAACTTTTCCAACAGTTACAAGATAATTTCCTAATTCATCTTTATTAAACACAAGTTTGTTAATTTTCTTAATATCATCGTTGTCATCAAACACAATCTGAAAATTCTTTGTTCGTTTATCGACAACAACAAAATCGGCTTGTCGTATTACTTTTGGAATGCTGTAATATTCTTCTGTACTAAGTGCTTGGTTGTAGCCGCCTTTTCTGTCTGGTCTGATGTGTGTAGCATTCTTTTTCAGGATAAATGCTGAATCTTTTTCAAGTCCAAGTTTTTCAGAAAGTTGCTCATTAAGATTTGGCAAGCGAATTGCATTTGGAATATTCTTGTAGTCATTCAAGATAATTGAATCAACAATGCCAGCAAATTCCTGGTCACTTATAACCTCAAGATTTCTAACATCATCTTCTTTTAGTGTGTGGTATAGTTTCAGTTCAGGAATATCAAGTCGTGTCTTGTTCTTCTTATCATTCCGTTCAATGACATTTTCTATCTGTGCTATAAGTTCTGTATCTTCAATTTTTATTTCTTTTGATGCGAATTTTCCGGCCTGTTCCGCTATTTCATCTTTATTCAGATTGTTATTTGCATATTTTGAAAGCAAGAATTGGTCTTGAATCTCTGGATTCTTTGATTTTCTTACAATAATGCAGGGAATGGCAGATTCTTCCAGTTCAGTATTAGTGTTATAGAAAGAATCATGATTTTTTTCTATCAAATCCTGTGCTACGCTTGCATCAGTTCTTACGATATATTCTGTGAAAGAGATTTTGTCTGAGTTAAAATAATTAAAATCACTCCGGGCAACGACTTCCAAAGGAATCTTGTTTTCAGTTTGCAAAGTCTGAGATTCTATCTCTTTCATTTCCCATGGAAGTTTGTACGGAAATTCTGCCACTGCCGCATGGTTTGAATCGATAACAAGTGCTGAAGTTGTTTTGTTGACAAGTTCTGTTTTTGTAAGTATATTATTCTCAGTCAGTTGATGTGGCTCAATAGGGAATTGTACCCTTGCGAGGCTACTCCAATTGGCTATTTTTTTATCATCAACATATCTACAAAGTCCATTTTCACTCCATTTTTTTATTAAGTCTGTTCCATTTTTTGAAATAACTGCTCTATCATGAATAGAACGGATGTCTTGAACTTCAACAGAAATATTTGAATCTTTTAGTTTTATATCAGTATTTATATTTACAGCAAGAGCGATTGGCTTCTGATCCTTGAAAACATCTGTAAGAATGAGTTTTGATTCATTCTTATTTTCTGTTGCATTTTTATCAGAGTCAAAAATAAGAACAGGATTATAGAGTTTGCAAATTGAATCAAAAATCTCTTTTTTGGAAAGATTATGTATTTCCACTGCTTTTTTTATTACTGAAGTAGGAATTGTAACTTCTGTAAAATCGCTTTCTGTTATTTGTAGAACAAGAGGAGTTCTTCCAATGATGAAACGATCATTTTTAGGACGAGAACCTTTTTCAAGATAATCAGAAATTGATTCAAATATATTTTCGTTTATGCCGTTATAAAATTTTTTACTTTCTTGAATTTCATTTTCCATAAATTACTCCACCTTCTGTTCCAGTTCCTCAATCATTTCAATCAGCTCATCTATTCTTTCACCCTCAAGACGAAGCAAAGTTTCTACTTTATGAAAATCAGAACAGTTCAAAAGCGTAATGACATCTTTTACGCAACTTGCTATATCTGAAACTTCTATAAGTTTTTTGTTTATCTTTTCATAAGTTTTAAAATCTATTTCTCTCATTTTCTGTTCCCCATACATTCCATTACTATTTTTTGTAGACTTTCCTGTAGAACGCAGAAACTTTTTTCCGGTATGTTTTCTTTTAAGAAGGGAAGAAATATTGAGTTTATTCTTGCGGTGTACAAATCTGGTCGTTCAAACTGAGGTCTTTTCTTTTTGTCTAAAAAATCTTCTGCTGTCTCAACACTGCCGTAAACTCTTATGCTTTGATATAAAGTCATTTCTTCCCCTTTTTGGCATTTGACTCCAGGATTCAATGAAATATTTCAGAAACTGGTTCCAGAATGAAATTTCCTTTTCCGTGTCGTCTTCCTGATGTTCGTTTTTCCACTGTAACCAGAAATTCTCCAGGGATTCTTTTAATCCTGAAAAATCCATCGTTTTCTCTGAATTTTCTTTTTCCATTACGATTTCTGAAAATTTCTTTTCACCGGAAAGAATTTCTTCTTTTGTCTGCTCATCAATATCTGTAATCCCTTCCCAGAACGGCTCTCCATGCAGATGGAAGTCTTTCTGTTTTTCAGATTTCTTTACCTGCTGGATTTCCTTGTCCGCCTGATTGATTGTTTTTTCGTGCCTAAAGACTGCCTGTTTTGTTTCCTCATCAGCGTTTTTAAGGATGTTTATTGCCTTTTTTACATTCCGTTCACCCATGTTCAGCGTTGAAGAGATATATTTTGCAAGGCTGCCCTCTTTGCTGCGTGGATTTATCTGAATCATTTTTTCGATTGCGGCCAGTTTCTGCGCGTCATCAAGGTTTCTTCTGTCAAGCTGCAGACGGTATGCGTACATAAGCGCTTCCATCCTGTTCTTGAATGTATGCTTGTAGACCGGAACATCAAAGAAATTTGCTATCTGCAGCGCATGAAGTCTTGTCATTCCATCAATCACAATGGATTTATCCTCATCCTCGATATACGCATAATGGACAGGCTGGCTTTCGTCATAGCCGTTTTCAAGAAAACTCTGGGCAAGATGATTTGCTGTTTCGTCCGTATGAGAGAAAAGGTTTACAAATTCATCATCAAGGTGTTCCGCAAGTTCCTTCACCGCCATTTTTACAGAAAGTTTTGCCGTGTTTGAGTTGTTAAGATTCTGCTGCATAGTGTTTCTTGCAGCTGTCAAAGGTTTTGCCATTAAAAAGCCTCCTTTTCTGCAAGAACAATCTTTTCACCGGTTATCTCTTCACAAAGGCTTATTATTGAAAAGTGCAACGTTGCACTTTTCTTGGATGTTCCGACAAGCTCCTGACGGTCAATCCTGTTTTTTGCAACTGTAGTCCATGGAATTCTTGTTGATAAGATATTGGAGAACGTGCTTTCAAAAAGATTCTGGTAGTCAGTCTGTCCGCCAATCTGCTTTTCTTCATAGCGTTTGTTCCAGCCAACAAAAAGGATTTTCCAGTTTTCATACACGCTTGTTTCCGTCTGGATTTTGTTGTTCAGGAACAATGCGGTGTTGTAGTCAAACTGGCTTAAAAGTGTCGGTGTTATTATCAGGTCGCTTGCCTCGTAGAACATCATTGTTATGTTGTCGTAGGTCGGCGCTGTGTCGATTATTATGTAGTCGTATTTTTCTTCAATTGAAACGTGTCCGTCTATGGACTGTCTAGCGTTTTTTACAAGTGTCTTGAACCTATTCTGGTTTATTGTCCTAAGGTCAACAAGGTAAAGGCTTGAAGGAATCAAATCTATTCCATCTGTGTTTGATGGAATCGCGTAGTCAAGAAGGTTTTCTCCCTGGAGTGCCGCCGCAATGTGCTTTCTGTTCTGCGGGTCAAGTTCGTTCTTGTTTTCCGGACTTAAAGTCCAGCTGGAAGAATTGTTGATGTCGCCGTCAATAAAAAGGATTTTTTTACCGGCTTTTGCAAGACAGTACGCACAAAGCAATGCTGTTGTTGTCTTTGAAACTCCGCCTTTAAGGCTTCCGAAAGTAATGATTTTCATATCTGCTCCTATGAAAAATATTTTTAATCCGCACATAAAACTGTGCTTTAGCGGAAGCAGGACTTGAACCTGCACATAGCCGGAATACCGCCCGGCCAAGTCTACATTGCTTCATTCCGCGGTAAAAACCTGGCTTCTGCAACAGAAGCCAGGAACATCTTGTAAATTGCGCTAAACAAGATGTTTTGATTTTTGTGCCAAGGAGTTGAACCTTGAAAAACCGAACACAAAAAAAATAAGCCCTAATCAAAGAGCAGTAAGATTAGGGCTTAAATATATGCTAAAATCTATATCCGCTCTTGTAGGCTTTAAATCCACTTAGCAAAAGAAGATAAATAGATTAAAAGCGCAATTTTTTCAGGTGCGATATGATTTGAGACAATTATAAAATGAAAAAAATATTACTAGGTTCAGGTCCTAGTGGAGGCAACTTCTTAGGGGTTCAAGTCCCCTTCCGGGTAATTTTCCAGATAAAACTTTTCTTCTTTCTGGGTGATTGGGTTTATAAATTGCAGACCTGATGCCTTGAACATCATCTTTTTGTTCGGCTCAGCATCTTTTTCGGCGATATTATAGTTTTTGTCGCCAATAATTGGAAAATCAAGCCATGCCAGATGACAGCGGACTTGATGTCTGTAACCAGAAGCGATTGTACATTCAAAATTATATAAATCTTCTTTTCTGGAAAGAAGTTTTATTATGGTTGTGTATTCTTTCTTGTTTCCAAGTTTTTTCAAAGCGGCTTTTCCTGATTTTTCTGTCACAGGACGGACTGATTTTAACCCATCACCATAATTTCTAAAAAACGAGCATATTTTTACAGTTTTTCCGTCCGCAAGCTCTTCATGCAATTTTTCTTCTGCCGGAGGATAACCGTTTTTTTCATTTTCATATTTTTTGAATATTGAAACACATCCGGCAAGATATGTCTTTATAAATTTTCCTTCCGCCTGCTGCGACAGCAAATTGTCGTAGAAAAATTGAGACGCCGCAATCAGCAAAACTCCTTCTGTCTGAGTGTCAATTCTGTGCAGAAGTCCGTATTCAATTTTTTTTCTTCCTGAAACAGATTTTATTTCCGGAAAAAGCTCAATGGCTTGGGTCAATGCGCTGTCTTCATCTTCTTTTAACGGGGCTGAAGGAAGTCCCTGCGGCTTATAAATTATTACAAAAGGTTTTTCGTCTGTCGGTTCTGAAATTATTTTGATTTTTTGCATTTGGGTTTAACCTTTGCCATTACTTCGCGCGGAAATTTTTCCCGCAGAATTCTTATTGTTTCCATAAATCTAAATGGAACTGCGGCTGTGAATCTTCTGTATTTTTTTTCCGGTGAGGTTTTTATAATCATCTGCCTTGAATGAAGCATTAATTTTGCATCTGGAAACAGACTGTCCGGTTTTCCATAGATTGAATCACCCAAAATCGGGCAGCCCAGATATTTCATATGAACACGAATCTGGTGCGTTCTTCCGGTTTTTATTCTTACTCTTATTACAGAATATGGGCCGTAACAGGCAATGCAGTGATATAGCGAGCGGGCAAATTTTCCCTCTGTTGTTGCGGTTACCGCCTTGAATCTCTGCCTGTTCTTCTTGTCGCGTATAATTTGAGTCCGCACATCTCCGCTTGCGGCAGGCGGTTTTCCATGGACGATGCAGATATATTCTTTCTGAACGTGGCGTTCCTTGAATTGCGAGCCAAGCCATTCCTCTGTATTTCTGTTTTTTGCAGTGATTATCAGACCGGAAGTGTCTTTGTCAAGTCGGTGCACGATTCCAGGTCTCCGTAACTTTAAAATCTGATTTTCGCCCGCATCCTTTTTCTGAGGAATGGCTCTTTGCCCCCAATGAAAAAGCAGTGCGTTTACAAGTGTTCCGTTCCAATTTCCAGCCGCCGGATGTGTCACCATTCCCTGAACTTTATTCACAACCGTCACATCATCATCTTCGTAAACAATCCTTAAAGGAATATTCTCCGGTTCAATGTTGTCTGGAACATTTTCCTCATAAAAAATATCTATTTCATCATTCGCCTTTACCTTTGCTGAAAGTTTAGCATCTTTGCCGTTCAGTAAAAGTTCCTGGCAGCAGGATTTTAATTTTGAACGGTTCATTTCTTCTGAAACTGAAGCAACATACTGGTCAAGGCGGCACGATTCTGAATAATTTTCTGGAATTACAATATGCAGTTTTTTCATGATTATTCTTCCGTCACAACATTTAGCTTTTTGCCGGTTTTTACATTTTTCTTTTTTTCAGGTGAAATGCCTTGTATGCTTTCCACATTCACCGATGGTTCTTGCTCCTCAAAATCATTGATTTCAGAATCCTCTATTTCAATATCATTTTTAGGCGGTTCAATTTTTATTGCCTCAGGGTCTTCAAAAATCGGATTTATCTGGATTTCCGTGTTTTTCTGCTTTTTTAGCCGCCGCAATCGGTTGTTTCTTTTTACAGTGTGAACTATAAAATCTGTAAGCCCGATTCCAGCCGATATTCCCAAGGATGTCAAAAGAATTCCAATCTGCTCATCTGTCGAAAAACTGTTCTCATCTGTTGAGGAAAAAGGATTTACAAAATAACTTGAATCAAAATTATGGGATGCGTATTTACCGAATGAATAGCCCAATGTTGCGCTGAACGTTATAAACGGCATTGAACCAAGCGTAATAATTTCGGCACGCCTAATATCATGAAGAATCCCCGGAAATTCATCTTTTTCATACGGCTCTGCTGTTTCACTAAAAACAGGAAAAGATGAAGAGATAAGAGAAATTAAAACTGTAAAAAATATTATTTTTTTCAAATTCTTTTTCCAAAAATTGCAGTTCCAACACGGACTTCTGTTGAACCTTCCTGAATTGCGATTTCAAAATCGTGGGTCATTCCCATACTAAGCTCACAAAGGTCAAAAACTTTGAATTTTTCCCTCATTTTTTCAGCAGTCTTTCTCATCAGAGAAAAAGAATTTCTGATTTCGTCTTTATTATCCGTGAACGGCGCCATTGTCATAAAACCCTTTGGAATAACGTGTGGCGCATTTCCCTGCTCAATAAATTCAAGGGTCTCTGAAAGGCTTTCAACTGATTTATACCCGGATTTTGACTCTTCCCCGGTGTGAAATTCAAAAAGAACCTCAATATTTTTTCCTATTTTTGCGCAGTGCTTTTCAATTTCTTTTACAAGATCGAGTCTGTCAACCGATTCAATCATTGAGGCTATTTCCACGGCTTTTTTTACTTTATTTGTCTGAAGCTGCCCGATTATATGCAGATTGACATTCGGAAATTTCTGGAAAATTTCAGGAAATTTTGAGAACGCCTCCTGGAC
>CAVGBY010000003.1:0-42662 GCA_963627355.1 uncultured Prevotella sp.
TAAAAATACCATGCAACGGAGCGGCCGGAATCATCGTGAACCAGAAAGAAGGACAAATTCTTTTTCTGCCGGAAAAAACTTTTGACCGTTCCGCCGCAAACCTTGGAAAAACTCTGTACAATTATTTTCAGAACGACTGGCGTGACTATATCGCAACGGAAAATTCGGCGGCCAGTTTTGCCCTTGGAACAATGGCATATTTTGCTGTGCTGAAAAAACTTCCGTATTCAGAGGAAAACGACAAAAAACTGAGCGACAGGAATTTTATTCCGATTGAATACGAAATAAACGGAATAGACAAAAAACTTGCAGGCGCAATAAATTCTCTTTTAGAAGGAAAAACGCTAAAAAACCAGTTTCCGCTTGAAGAACTGAAAAAAGAGATTTTTGAGAGCGAAAGCCAGAAACACAGAATTCCGGAGGCAGAATTCAATAAAAACTCAGAAAAATTCAAGACTGAACAAAATTCCAGACTGAAAAGGCAACGCTTTGCGCGCAAAAACCGTGCAATTGCCATAGCAATTTTCTGCGCCGCAGTTTTCGTCGCAATCGCCACCGCCTCCATATTGAACGAGAATTCAAAAAAGCCAAGCGCAGTCGGCCTGGACTCAACGCAAGTTACAGAAGTTTTTTACCGCGGACTTCACACAATGGACACAGACCTTATGCTTTGCGCCGCAAAAAACTGCCCGGAGGCACAAGGTTACATCTCTAAAGTTCCGCAGATTTACGTGACAACACAGATGAAAAGCGCATACAACTTTGATTCGGGAATTTCAACGCCGGAAAACTGGTTTTTCTTTGAGCCGGATTCAAAAAAATCATATTCCCACTATATTTACGGAATCACAAATTTTTCTGTTGACGGAAAAGATTCCGCGCTGGACATAAAAGTTCCCACAAAGAAAAATCATCCTGCCAGAAAAGTCTACGCGGAGGACGGCACCAGGACACGAATTGAAAAAATGCCGGACGCAACGCACAAAGTAAAATATTTTCTTGTGCACAACCAGGACAATCTTATTGAGGTTGAAGAATTTACAACCACTGTAATCTTACGTTTTTCAGGCAAGGCATGGGAAATCACAAAGCTCGACCAGACAAGTTCTTCTGAATATTTTTCGCCGCTGCAGGTTTCGCTTGACTTTAAGCAGGCGCTCGCGGAACACAACAAGAATGAAACAGAAGCCGTAAACTCCCTGCGCAACAAATATCCTTGGCTTCCAACAGAAAAATCAATGCAGATTGAAAAAGCCCGGCTCGACAAAATCGGATACTAGCATAAATTTACTTTGACATTTTTTAAAAAAATGTCATTGACACTAAAAGACTGATTATATAAACTTAAAATTGATAAGTGACTTTTGGAGGTTACCACTTAAATGGCTTACACATACAATGTTGAAAAACAGCACGAAAAAGGAAAATGGCATGCCATTGAACGAATCAACAATCTTTTAGACAAAGACTCTTTCATGGAAATTTATTCTGGAGTTCGCCACAACTGCACAAGTTTCGGAATGGAAAAGAAAGACATTCCGTATGACGGCGTAATCACAGGTTTTGGAACAATCAACGGAAGAAAAGTTGCAGTTTACGCCCAGGACTTTACAGTTCAGGGCGGTTCGCTTGGTTTAATGCACGGAAAAAAAATCGCGGAGCTTATTGACAAGGCAATTCAGGCCAGATGCCCTGTAATCGGAATCAACGATTCGGGCGGAGCGCGTATTCAGGAAGGTGTTGACGCCCTTTGCGGTTACGGCGACCTTTTCTATCAGAACGTGCGCGCCTCTGGTTCTGTTCCACAGATTTCAATCATTGCAGGACCTTGCGCCGGCGGCGCAGTTTATTCACCGGGAATCACAGACTTTATCTTTGCCGTGGACAAGGTTTCCCAGCTCTTTATCACCGGACCGAAAGTTGTAAAATCCGTAATGTTCATGGATATTTCTGCAGAAGACCTTGGCGGTGCCTCAATCCATTCAAAAAAATCCGGAGTGGCGCACTTCCGCTGTATTTCTGAACCAGAATGTTTTGACAAAGTACGAAAACTTCTGGACTACATTCCGCACTACTACGGAGATGAAATTGTCCAGGCAGCAAAATTCAAGTACGATGAGCACAAAAAAACAAAACACATTGGAAAAATCCTTCCGGAAAACACACATAAAGGCTACGACATCCGCGAAGTGATTGAAGATGTTACAGACGATGACTCATTCTTTGAAACTTCCTCTGAATTTGCAATTAACTGCGTGACAGGATTTGCAAAAGTTGAAGGACGTTCTGTAGGTATCGTCGCGAACAATCCGGCCGGAATGGGCGGTGTTCTTGACTGCGATGCTTCTGACAAAATCGCGCGCCACGTCCGCTACTGCGACGCATACAATATTCCTTTGCTTACATTTGTTGATGTTCCGGGATTTATTCCAGGACCTCAGGAAGAGCAGAAAGGAATCATCCGACACGGCGCTAAAGTTATCTACGCCTACAGCGAGTCAACAGTTCCGAAAGTGACTGTAATCACAAGAAAAGCCTACGGCGGAGCGTATATCGCGATGTGCTCAAAACATATCGGCGCAGATTACGTCTACGCTTGGCCGACTTCTGAAATTGCGGTAATGGGCGCAGACGGCGCAATCGGTATTCTATATGCAAAGGACTTAAAAGACCCTGAAAAAGCAGAATACGTCGCAGAAAAGAAAGCGCAGTACGAGCAGGAAATCATGACACCGACAATCGCGGCAAAACGCGGCTACATTTCTGAAGTAATTGAGCCTTCCGCAACACGAAGATACGTTGCAGACAGTTTCCGCTTCCTTGCAGACAAACAGTCAATGGATAAACCTGCAAAGAAACATGGAAACATTCCTCTGTAGAATTATTGCAGCATAATGTTTTGTGGTGGCTGAACTTGCATAAACCACCACAAAACCCATTTTCATCTTGCATACCGCCCGAACGGGTCCTCAAAAAAAGTTCCATCTGAATAATAGATTTTTTCAGCATAAAAACTCTCTATTTCCGGAAGTTCCTCCTCATGCTCAGGCTGCGAAAAAAAATCGCTGATGTCAAAATAATCCTGAACTGATTCACCGGGCGACACAGAAATTTTGCACTGGACACAGAACTTGCCGGCGGAAGAATATTCTTCCTCAAAGTCTTCCCCCGAAACATCCGCAAAATCCTCTGTGCAGAGCACAAAATCAACTTTTTCAACAGTCTTAGAGCTTTCGTTCAAAAAATCATACAAAAGCACAAGCCGCTCCTGCCTGAACGCAAGCTCACCTGCCGCAAAATATTGCGCGCCGCCTTTCAGAGCGTTCCGAACACAAACACACGCGCAAAGACAAAAAATCTGCACAGCCATAAAAAGCGCAAAAAACAATTTATTTTTCTTCATACAAATTTATCGCAGAAAAAAAACAAAAACGGAAATGAATCACAAAAATTTTTGTTGCCGCAGACTCACAAATTTTCCAGAAAAAATATCCGTGGATTTCCTTTACATTAACGCACAGAGCGAACTACGCGGAATCCCCAGTCAGAGCTCATTCCTCCAGGTCTGTTCATATTATAGGCGCAGACAGAGGATTCGGTCGCATCTGTCGCAAAACTACCGCCACGCAGAACTCTCATTCCTCCAAAATCGGAACCAGTAGGGTCTGTTACGGTTTCATTCGGCATTTCTCTTTCATAATACTGGTCGTAAAATTTATCCCAGCACCATTCAGTCACGTTTCCGCTCATATCATAAAGTCCAAGCCGGTTAGGCGCTTTCTTGCAGGTTTCGTGCGGTCCAAGCCTAGGGCGTTCTGTGTCTACCCAACCATTGTAGGGAACGTCATTGTTGTATCCATACCAGCCGACAGTATCCATTCCTGAATTATCGCCGGCAGTATAAGTGCGGTCGAATGCGCATTTTGCGCCGCTAAAAAGGTAATCCCAGTCCGGTTTTGACGGATCTCCTCCACGGGCAGCATATTCCCATTCTGCCTCTGTCGGAAGCCGATAACCGTCTGTGCCTTGTATAAACTTAACATCCGCATCAAGAATATGAAGTATTTTTACAATCTTGGTAACATCTTCTACTGAGCCTTTTTCTACAGTCCACATAGATTTTATTTTTATTGAATAGGCAGGAGTAAAACCTTCCTTTAGACTGCGTACATTGCAATAATAAACAGCATCAAACCATGAAACACATTCTACAGGATATTTTCCCTGCTCCTTGCACATCTGGCTTTTTTCCCGGTTGTCGTAATTTCCAGCGTTAGGGTCAACTTCCGAGCCATCCCACGTAGGCTCTGTCGGGTCGTATGGCGGAGGATAAATGCTTTCATCATCGTGGTCATAATCAGGATTTGGAATATAACTTGAAGGTTCGGCGCAAAGCTCATATTCAACGCCATCAACAGTTACTTTTTCCCCCTGTATCACGTTTTTGTATTCTTCCCGGGTAACTTCCCACTTGCACATATAAAAATCGCTTAAAGTTACTGTGCGGCCTTTTACAAATACGCCGTTAAAATTCTTTCCGGCATTTGATTTTCCTACGATTGTTCCCCCTGGAATTTCA
Organism: uncultured Prevotella sp.; assembly: GCA_963627355.1. Classification (GTDB taxonomy): domain Bacteria; phylum Spirochaetota; class Spirochaetia; order Treponematales; family Treponemataceae; genus Treponema_D. The sequence continues at coordinate 4,580 of CAVGBY010000003.1, forward strand.
ACAAATCCTTCCGGGACAGGACATTGAATAACTGAATTTACTCCAACCTTGCAGCTTAACTCGTTACTTTTGTTTCCAAGCTTATCTACGGTTGAAATGTAGAATCTGTAGTATGCCTTGTCGGAATCTATATTAGAAATTGTCGCCCTGCTTTTTGTTGTACTTACCGGCTCTGATTTTTCAGAAACTGTAGAGCCATCGTTTGTTATGTAGCAGATTTCCACGTGGTCAAAATCTTTGTCAGAAGGATTTTTCCATTTTAGTGTAATGCTGTTTTTTTCAGAAGAATATTTATCGTCAGTATTTCTTACCGTTGACGGCGGGGTAAAGTCAAAGTTGGAAATGTCAAAGTTTTTAATTCCAACAAGCCCTCTGCTATCAATTGCGGCAATTGTGTACACTCCGTTAGAAGATTCATTTAAAGCGGAAATTTCAAATGTACATTTTTTTTCATCCAGAGAATCAACTGTTGCCAAAATTGCTGAATCATCGGCAAGGAGCGTTTCCGCGTCCACATCGCTGATCTGTTTACAGACGGCTTTCTCGATTGAAGCAGAGCCCTTTATGATTGCAGTTACGGTTACGCTTCTATTTGTTTTTTCTTTTGGAACGTTTACTTCAATTTTTAAATCATTTTCAGATTTGGTCAAATCATTTTCACAGCCCAAAAAGACTGACAGAATGAATGTCATAAAAATTGCAGAAGTGAATGTCAACATCTTTTTTTGCATACCTTCCTCCTGATATTGTCTTTTTAACTTATCACATATTTTACAATGATTTTTTTTTAATGCAATAAAATTGTGCCTGCCGCCGATGCCAGGTAAGCCGAACATGGGGAATGTCATATTCAACCAGACCGTCCACAGCTCCAGAATGCGGTTATAAATCTTCAATTTTTGTTCGCTCAACAGCAGTTCGCACTCCAAAATACTGATGGTAGCCCGCAAGAATCTTATAGGAATTAACGCCGTCATTATTAAAGCAGATAAAATTTTTGATTATGTCCAAAAGCCGTTCTTTCTGGAAAATGCCTTCAAAAAAAGTGGTAAAATCCGCAAAAGCTGCCGGAGCCGCCTTAGGATTTATACGGCAAAGCGACTCATCAAGAACAGAATCGTAAAGCGGAGAATTAAAATCACGGTCAACGTACGGCCCGTAAACATGCTTCCAGCCCATACTCTGGAAGAGTTCAATCTAAGCCTTTTCGTATGAATCTTCGGTGTATGATGACATAAATTACTCCCCTTTTTTTATAATCCACTTTCCGCCTTTAGCGCCGCCGCTTCGTTCAATAACATTCAGCGCTTTAAGCTTTTCAATGTGTTTCTGGACAGCGCTTGGATTTATCTGCAAGGCTTCGCAAAGCTCTTTTCTTGAAACAGAAGGATTTTCTTTTATCAGCTCCAGAACTTTCTGTGCAGTTTCTGACCACTTTTTCTGACCACCTGATTTTTTCTGACCACCTTCTGCAATTTCAGTGTCCATATCAGTACCCATAGATTTTTTGTAATCTTCTATCTGCTGCTTTAAGTTTTTCTGGTGATGATTAAACATAAAATCAATGAACTTTGCAGAATCGTCTTTTTCCTGACTTTCTGCAAGGCTCTGAATGTATTCAGCCCGGCTTTCCTTTTTTACGATTGAAGGAATAATTCCTGCCTCATACTGAATCATGTTCATAATAAGGCGGCTGATTCTTCCGTTGCCATCTGCCCATGGATGAATATTCACAAGACGGTAATGCGCTTCAAAACTTAATTCATAAACTGCTTCTACATCAGTATTTTCTACATTACAGATTTTATTCCGCTCTTCGTTGAGCCAGTCACAGAATTGCCTCAATCTGTCCGGAACCTTCTGCCAGACAAGATAACTTTTTCCACCGCGACCGGCGCTAACATTCACAAGCCGCAGCTCACCTTTTGCAGAAGAAAATTCCCCAAAAACGTTTTTATAAACTGAACCAGTGTTTGCCATTATAAGGGCTGAAAGTTTACACAAAAGTTCAACAGTAATTTTTTCATGATTTTTTGCATATTTAAAACTCAGTTCATAGGCTTTCTTCAAATCCAGATTCATCAGCTGTTCGGCCATAGGCTTATTTGCGCTGATTCCTTCATCAAACAAAAGCTGATTTTCAATTTCTGTAACAGTAGAACCTTCAATTGCAGTTGAGTGTGTAATAATTGAGTACAGATAGAATTTGTCGTAATCCAGCTGCTGATTAATTCCAAGAGAAAGATATTCGTTTATTACAGAAAGAAAATCGCTTTGCATTTTACCTGTCTGTTCATTATAAATCACTTTTTGCAATTAAAAAATCAGCAATATCAATAATACGCGTTTTCATTCCGAAAAACTGAATTTTTTTCAAAAATTCGGAATAGAAATATCAAGTTTTGGAAAGTGCAATGCGTGATATGCACATTATTTTTAATTTTTTGTGCATTACAGGAAATTGCGCACAATGTAAAAGCCTTTTCCAGCAAACCTTTTGCCCCAATCAATAAATGTTATAACTTTTGTTGATTATAATCGAAAATATTATGATTTTTGTTGATTTGCGGAGAAAAAATTTTCTAATCATCAAAGCAGTTTTCAATTTGCCATGATAAATCCTTTTTTTTGCTGATGTTCAATTATAACATAAAACACATGAGGTTTCACCAGACTTTTTCCATCCGCTCAGGACACAGTATCCGTCCAGTTTCATCACCGCCGCAATTTTTACAGCAATTTTTACAGCATTTTTTACAGACTTTTTCCATTCTTGCCCACCGGTCTTTTTTGTGGTACTATTTAATGGTTTAAAATCCGCAGAGAATCCGTAATCCGAGGAAACTTCAATGATTACTTACTGGCAGCAACAGACAGGTGGAAAGCTTGTAAAAGTAAAAGAAGACGAAATTGACACACAGTCTCGAACTTGGGTTGACGCAAGAATTGTAACCCGCGAAGACGTTGAGCAGCTGCAGGAAAACTACGGAATCGACCCGGACCACATCCTTGACATCCTTGACCCGGACGAGCTTTCACGCCTGGAGGACGGCGACGACTACGTTCTTACAATCCTTAGGCTTCCGATTTTTGAGCCTTCCGCAGAAACACCGTACTTTACAATTCCGCTCGGAATCATCCTAAAAGACAACGTAATCATCACAATCTGCTGGACAGACTGCGAAGTTCTTAGGGATTTTGCGACCGGACGGGCAAAAGGTATTGTCCTTGCGGATTTTCCGGCGTTCATCATGCGGATTATCGGACGCTCAAACGTAACGTTCCTGCGCTACCTTAAAGAAATCAACCGCCGCTCAACCGCAATACAGAACGAGCTTCAGCTTTCTGTAGAAAACAAGGAAATCATCCAGCTCCTAAGCCTTGAAAAATCCCTTGTGTACTTTACAACCTCGCTAAAAAGCAATCAGCTTCTTCTGGAAAAATTCCACAAGACAAAACTCATAAAACTAGACTACGACGACATGGACTGGCTGGAAGACGTGGAAATCGACAACAAGCAGGCTATTGAAATGGCCGACACATACAGGAACGTACTTTTGGGCGTAACCGACGCGTTCGACAGCGTAATCTCAAACAACCTTAACGTCTACATGAAGCGCCTCTCAATCCTGAACATAATAATGATGGTCCCTACATTTATCACAAGTTTCTTTGGAATGAACGTGGATTTGCCATTTGTAAAATACGGCCGCCTTTCAGTCTGGATAATCACTGCAATCTGCCTTGTCTCAATCTTTATAACAAACGTGATTCTTGCCCTGTACGAGACAAAATATCCGCGCAGACAAAAAGAGCCAAAAAAATCAATCACGCAAAAACGCAAGGAACGAAAAGCCGCGCGAAGACTAAAATCAATCGAAGCGGCGCTGGAAGAATAAAATGGGCGTTCCCCTCGCTTTTGTTTCGCAAGGCTCAACAGCCGCTCGGGTCGGGCTTTCCGTTACAATTCGCTTCGCTCATTTTCGCTGCAATCCCTAACGCGGTCAGCAAAGCAAGGAGCATTTATGAAAAACAAAATACTATTCATCCTTATTTTTATATTTTCCGCAGGCTGTTTTGGCCAGAACACAACGTTCAACGAGCTTGATATGGTAAAAATTCCGGCAGGAACATACACAATCGGAGAAGATGTGCAGACGTACACGGCAAAAAGAACGGTAAAATCATTTTTAGCCAACAAATACGAAACACCCTACACGCTCTGGTTTATAGTCAGAAAAGATGCGGAAAAAAACGGCTACAAATTCCAGAATCCCGGGCAGGAAGGAACACGTTCACGCCGCGGAAAAGCCCCTACACAAAAAGGATTCGGGCAGCCGGTAACAATGATAAGCTGGCACGATGCCATTGTCTGGTGCAACGCGTTCAGCGAATACTGCGGCCTTACTCCTTGCTACACATACAATGGCGAAATCTTAAAAAATTCCGCGGACACGGCAAAATGTGACCTTGCAAAATGCGACTTTAACGCAAACGGATTCAGGCTTCCAACCGAATCGGAATGGGAATACGCCGCCCGCTGGTCAAAAAACGGAATTCAAAAGGGAAACAAGGCAAGCGGAGACTTTTCCGCAGACAATGAAAACAAAACCTTGGAATACGCATGGACAAACGAGAACGCGGACGCCTCAATGGCGGTCGGAACGGCCGGAACTCCATTTTCAGAGGATGCGCCGCCTTCACCGGGAACTGGAAACGCAAACGCCGCCGGACTTTTTGATATGTCAGGAAATCTTCTGGAATTCTGCTGGGACTGGTTCGCGGACTACACCGAACAAAAGGAAAACCAAGTCACAACCGCCCCGGAATACGGAAGCCAGCGCGTCTGCCGCGGCGGAAGTTTTTCTGAATACACAGTTTTCTGCTTTGCGGCGGAACGCTACGGCTACGATGCAAACGAATGTTACGACTACATGGGATTCAGATTTGTACAGTCTTTAACCGAATAAACAGACTAATCCCATGAACGCTATTTCTGGATTTTTTTAATCTCCGCGTTTTTTACAGTCCATTTTCCGCCCTGTTTTTCAACCTCAAGGATTCCGTAAGTTCCGTTTTCGCCAAAGCAACCGGAATTTATCACAAGGGTATCCGCAATCTTGTCTGTTCCAACGCCCTCGTGGATGTGTCCTGTAACAACGGCAAGCGGCTTTTTTTCTTCAATAAGCGCGCGGAATTTTGCAGAACCTGCATGAAGCTCCGCATTCACAGCGTCGCATTTTGTATCTTTCGGCGGATTGTGGCTAACAAGAATAACATTTGAATAGTCACCGTTAAATTCCGGCTGGTTCAAAATGTCAAAATCAGAGATAAGGTCATCCTCTTCCCGTTCATTCGGTGTTTTTCCTGTAAATTTGCTTCCACCGCCGGAACCGACAACCGCGATTCCGCCTGTATAGTTCAAAATCCGCTCCGCATTTATTCCAGCGTCCTCAAGCTGCTCAATAAATTCCGGCTCATCGCAGTTTCCAAGAACCGCATAAATTTCATCGTGCTTTTTTACAAGCGCGTCCAGAACCGGCTTTGAAGTTTCAGTCTTAAAGCACTCGCAAAAATCGCCGGCAAAAATCACTGCATCCGCGGCATTAAATTCTGAATCAAGCTTATCCAAATCCGCAACATTTCCATGAATGTCTGTCAAAATCAAAAATCTCATATCAATTCCTTTTTTCTGGCTTGCAGCCATCAAATATTTTTCATCGCGGCTTTTAAGGCATTCATCTGCTCTTCTGTGCCAATTGTTATGCGCACGTAGTCTTCTATTCCTTTTGTACTAAAGTGGCGCACAAGAATTCCCTGTTTCTTTATTTCCTCGTAGACTTTTTCGCCGCTGACCTTCGGATTTTTTACCAGCACAAAATTTGTCCTTGAAGGAACAAAAATCCATCCGTTTTCTTTTAGAAAATCCTGAAATTTCTCGCGCTCTGCAGCAACTTTTTTTGCGCATTCGCTGTAATACGCGGGATTTCTGCAGGCCGAAATTCCCGCGCACTGCGCAACCGCATCAATCGGAAAATGATTCAGACTGTTTTTTACCGTTGTAACATAATTTACAATTTCCGGCGAAGCCACAATGTAACCAAGGCGAAGCCCCGCTCCGCAAAGGCTTTTGCTGAATGTCCTTACGATAAGAAGATTCTTAAATTCCGCCAGCAACGGAATACATGACTCGCCGCCAAAATCGCAGTATGCCTCATCAACAACAAAAATCTGGTCCGGATCCGCTTTCTTCAGCATCTCACGGACTTCATTCCGCTTTAGCCCGATTCCGCTAGGCGCGTTGGGATTGGCAAAAATCAGCCCTGAGTTATTTTTTCTGGCGCGCAAAAGCATTTCGTCCGTATCAAGCGACCAGTCTTTTTTCATTGGAACAATATCAGTCTGAATGTTGTAAAAACCTGCATAAACCGGGTAAAAACTGTATGTAAATTCTGGAAGCACAAGTCGTTTTCCGCTGTCAAAAAAAGCGTAAAAAACAAACGAAAGAACCTCGTCGCTTCCGTTTCCAGAATAAATCATCTCCGGAGTCACCTTAAAAGGAATCCTGTCCTCTTCCGCCGGCTCAACATTTTCACCGGAAACTTTCGCATTGCACAGAACACCGCCAGTCTTATTCAGCATTTCGGCAATCGCGCAATGAAGCTCAAGCGAGTCCGGATCAGGATAAAGCGCAAGCCTCATCGGATTGTTTTTTACAAAATCCGCAACGCTATCCACCACAGCTTTACACGGCGGATACGGATTTTCATTTGCATTCAGTTTTATATAAACCCTGTCTTTTGGCTGCTCGCCAGGAATATAAGGGTGCAGTTTTTTCATCCGTGTCGAAATCATAAGTTTTTCCTTTTGTATATGCCATATTTTATTGCGATAAATGTTTTTGTTCAATAAAACCATAAAGCCAAAAAGATTAATTGTTCGCAATCTCAAGCCACAATAACTGCACAATATTTTAAAACTCCTTGTGAATAAAATACTTTGCGTTTATAATTAGCGGTATGTCTACATCTGCAAATTTGGGAGCGATTCTTAGGCACTACGCGAAAAAACAGGGATCAGCTTTCATCAATTTTAGAGAGTTTTGTGATTATTTAAAAAAATATGCCTCACGAAATCTGGAAGAACAGCCTGACCTGGTCCAGTATCTGGAGATTCCTGATTCAACTCTTTTAAAAGAACTGGAAGATTACCAAAACAAGCACGAAGTTTATCTGATTCAGCAGAACGGCGGAAAAATAACAATCGCCTGCATAACTGCCTATTCAGTTTATTATGCGAACAAATACAAGGAAATCATTTCAAATCCGCAGATTCCTTTTCCGTGCGTAAATGACCTTCCAAAACAGCTGCCGGCAGAAGCGCTTGAAAAAAAACCGCTTGAAGATGCTGTAAAGGAATGGCAGACAAACCAGAACACGAAATCGCCGAAACTTTACTGTATTCTTATGCCGCGGGATATTCCTGCCCTGCTCGTTCCTGAATGTGTTCCGATAAATTTTGTTACCCGCGATGCAATGGCAAAAATCCGGAATATGCTAAAAAAGGATGAATACCACGATTACTTCCAGAAAAAAGTACGCGTCGCAAATCCGAGCAAAGAAATAGCAAGCCAGGCGTTTTTTACAAAATTTCTTCAGCATCCGGACACCGCAGACCAGACTTTTGATTTTTCAGGCGATGCCTTTTATTTCTGGAACCAGCTCTGCTACTTCATCCGCCTTGATTTTGAAAAAATAAAGGACCGAACAACAGAGGATACAAATGTCCTGCAGGCAGTCGCAGTTTCTGAAGTATGGATGATGACTTTAAAGGAAAAGGCTTCTAAGCAGCAGAACAAGGAAAACGCCCTGAACGAGCTCCAAGCCGCACTTGCGCGTCCTCCATATTTCTTTTCCATGGAAAGCATCCTAAAACTAAAAGATTCAAAAGGCGCTCTGCTTTACGGCCAGTACGACGAGGAAGATTTAAAGGATTTTCTTCAGAAGATAACGACTGAATGTGAAAACAACGAGCTTCCTAAAGTTCTTGTGTTCAAAATTGAAACAGGCGCCAGATATTTCATCTACAAGAACAAGGTTTTTCAGCTTGTAATCAGGCTTGCAAACGAGGCGCACGACACAATCGAAAAGCATCTTACCGAAAAATGGTTCAAGATTCTTAGCAACTACGAAAAACTTCCGGAAATGCGCAGCGAAAAAGACTTTGAAAACTGCCTCAAAAAGGAAATCCACGACCTTTCGCCTGTCCTGTACGCATTGCTGAACGCGAATTTTCTTACAATGCTGAATTACGAGGTTGACCACACAAACGCTGAACCGTCATTCCACATTTTTTCCGGCGGAAAACTTGTTCCATATTCGGAACTTCTTATGCTAAAAAACACGTCGATTCTTGCAAATGCCAAAACCATGCTTCCATTCTGGTACACAATCCCGATAATCGCGTGGCTCGCAAGTCTTTTTTCAAAGAAAAAGCAGAAACCTGCTCAGCACAAGACTGTCCAGAAAGAATTTACCGCGGATGACATTCCAGATGACGAGGAGCCGCCGAAGCCTTCAAAATCAATGACAAAAAAAGAGGCAATCCAGGCAGCCGCAAAAAACATCGCCGACGAGCTCGTTCCGGCCGGTTCATCACTTGACCGGGAACTTGACTCGTATGAAAAAATCTGGAACAAGATGATTACAAAGGAGGCACATTCAAGCCTTTCAGAAGATGTAAACTGCCTTATCCGCGATTACACAAGAAAAATCATGCGGACAATCTCCGCGCAGACATTTGATGAAAACAGGCTTCGTTCGCTTGCCGAAGGTCTTGTAAAAACTCCAAATATGCAGAAACTGAAAGAAGAAGAGGCTCTGACAATCTACGTTGAACTTTATATGCTCCGTCTTCTTTCAAACGGATAAAAAAAACAGCGAAATTTAATTTTTTTTTGTGATTCATTTCTTATTTTGAAAAAAAATCGCTATAGATAAGTGACGGTTAAAACAGCCGTTGCTTTTTATAGCCGGCAAAAAGCAAATTGCATTCAAAATGAGGTATTTTTATGAATCAACTTAACTCTTTAATTATTGAAGGAAATGTAACCCGCGAGCCAGAATTCAAGGAAACTGCGAATGGTCACAAAATATGCAACATTCCTGTTGCGGTAAACCGTTTTTACAAGAACACGGACGGCGAAGGCGTAAATGAAGTTTCATTCTTCAACATTGAAACTTTCGGAAAAATGGCCGAATCCTGCCAGAAAAACTGTGATAAAGGCAGAGGAATCAGGGTTGTCGGACGGCTAAAGCAGAGCCGCTGGACAAACAGCGAAGGAAAAACTGCCAGCAGAATCTCAATCATTGCAGAGCATGTTGAATTCAAAAAACGCCTTGCGGCTGGAACACCTGCAAATTCCTCTGAAGCCACAAACTCTTCTGCGGAAAGCCTAGAGGCAATGAAAGAAGCAAATCAGGCGGCACTTTCAGAAGAAATACAGGAACAGATTCCAGAAGAAGCAATGACTTTTTAAGTCTAAAAAATACTAAAACCTGTTTTTAGCGTTTTCCGTTGTATTTTTTTGTGCCAGCACGTACAAATCCGCCACGATTTTTAGGCTTGTGACTACCTCCCTTACTCTGAGCCAATCTTGCGGCGGCGGCACGTTCGTTGCTGGCCTTATATTCTTCTATCTGCAAAGGGTCGTAAAATCCGTTTTTCCAGTTAAAACGGTTTACTTCCGGGAACGGCTGCTTTTTAAACAACGAGCTGCTTACATTCTTTATCTGGCCTTTTGAAAGTTTTGTCTTTGAAAAATCCACCAGAATTTTCTTGAATCCTGCCTGAGAAAGAAATTCCGTCTTATCAAGCAAAGAGAACGGAAGCTCCGGCATTACAAACGAACCGTCATCAGACGAAACAACCTTAAACATTCCGTCTTCTTTGTCAGAAAAATAGGTGAATCCATAATCTTCAGGAAGCTTGAACCTTATCCTAAAAAGCGCCGGATAAGCAAAAACAGGAACAAGAACCCTGGAGCGAACGTTCAGGTCATACGTTGCCTCAAGATTTTTTCTAGAATCCTCATACGGCATTACAAACGCGCCAATATCCTGATTCTCAAAGAAAGAAACTGCCCATCTGTTGAACGTATAAAGGTAAGGTCCCGCAATTATATGGACTTTTTTTCCTTTTAACATCTGAATCTGGGCAATATTATTTACAACAAAGTTAGAATAACCTTTTTCAATAAGAGTTTCTAAATCCGCACGGAGCTCTTCCTCTTTTGAAGCCGGACAATAAGGATCAAGGGAAATAAAAATCGCTTTTTTTGAAATCGGAAGAACAGTTTTTCCGTTCAGCAAGTCATATCTTGTGTCGCAGGTAAATTCAATAATAAGCCGCACCGGATGCAATGCCTGCGCCAAGAACACATCATCAATTGTAGAAACCTGAACATAAATTCCTTCCGGAAAATAAGAAAGTTCCCTGCCTTCCACCGGGGTAACATCAAGAAACGGAAGTTTTTCATCCGCCGGCTGCTTTCTGAATTTGCTTAAATCGCCCGGCAAAACCCTTGAATATCGTTTTGACATAGATTTTATCTGCAAAAGATACACGCTGTCTCCAATTCTGTGGCTAAGCGGAATATCTATCCAGCGGTTTCCATCGTCATCAATCTCTACGCTGCGGACTTTATGGCTTGTTCTTCCGGAATCATCTTTGCTATGCAGACGGATTGAGTCACCAGGGTCAGGGTCGTAATTTCCTCCAGCGAGCATTGCCATCTGAATCTTTAAAGTTGAAGGGTCTGCATCCGGAGCTGCGTTTTTCTTGACTTCCTCTATAAGACCATCAGGAGCTTTTCTTACGCGGGAAACAGTTCCCAGATAAATTCCAGTTCCCCCAGCCTGATTCGGGTTCAAAATCTTTGCTCCGGCATTTTCAACACCGTCCTTTACATCTTTAAAACCATACCAGTAAGTTGTCTTTGAACGCGCAAAATCCGAGGCAAGCATTCGTTTTCCGGTTGCAACCGCGCCTTTTTTATCCTCTTTGTAATGGTCGATTACATAACGGTAAGCCGCAACAACGCTTCCAACATATTCAGCGCTCTTCATCCGCCCTTCGATTTTAAAGGAATTAATTCCCAAGTCGCAAAGTTCCGGAATCTGCTCTATAAGCTGCAAATCGCATGGAGAAAAGTAATATCCCTGCTTTATTCCTTCCGGATATTCGGCAGTGTAATAACGGCGGCACGCCTGCGCGCACATTCCACGGTTAGCAGATTTTCCGCCTAAAAAACTAGAGAACAGGCAAAGCCCTGACTCACTTACACAAAGCGCCCCGTGGACAAACATTTCAATCTCTGCCTTTGTGTGTTCCTTTATATATTTTATTTCTTCAAGTCCAAGCTCACGGGCAACAACAACGCGCTTTACGCCCTCTTCGTACAAAAGGTTCGCCGCAGCCGCGCTTTCCACGTTCATCTGTGTAGAAGCGTGAAGCTCCAGATTCGGGAAAAATTCCTGGCACATACGGACAATTCCCAAATCCTGCACAATCAGGCCATCCGGATGAATCCTGTCAAGATACGCCAAAAACCTGTAAAGCCGCTCTGTCTCTTTTTCCTCGCAGACAGTGTTTACAGTAACATAAACTTTTTTTCCAAGACGATGAACCGCTCCAACGGCCGCCTCAAACTGGTTCCACGCAAAATTTGAAGTTCTAAGCCTAGCATTAAAAGACTTTAATCCAAGATATACAGCGTCAGCGCCTTCGCCAATGGCGGCATCCAATGATTCAATATTACCCGCAGGTGCTAATAATTCACACATAACGAATAATTTAACACAGAAAAGACAACTAGTCCATATTAGCCCTAAATTCGAGTTTTTCTTCAGAAGGGATAAATTGAATGGGCGGGAAGAAAAAGTAAGCGTCAACCGAGCCATTCGGTGAGATAGCCTAGTCCGATACTTTGTACGCTCCGCGTAAGATAGCTTTGCTATCTAGCGAATTGACGCGCTTTTTCTGGTAGCACATTCAATTTCTTTACTAAATCAATAAAACTCGAAATTAGGGCTATTATGAAAGATTTGAAAAATTAATGCAAAAACGGAGGTTTTCGTCCAAAAAAAACGGGTTAATACGCGACTTCGCCCGGAGTTTCTTTGCTGGTTGCCGTCATCTGCCAGCTTTCAGCGGCACATTCCTCCGCAATACGCTCAATTGACTTGCTTGCGGTCAGTTTACTGAATCTTACAGCCCCGCCGATGCTAGAATCATTCCACCTTCCAGATTCCACAGCCAGTTTCGCGGCGTTTTTCATCTCCTCAGTCTTCCACTCAAGAGCGGCTTCGTCCGCATAGCAAACGCAGTCAACAACCGAGCCGTTTCCAGAATTTCTAAGCAAAATAACATCCATATCATCGCCAAGCCGCGCACTTTCATTTTCCGCCCACAAATCTCTCGCATTATCGCTGGAATACTTCGATTTTGACAAAGACAAATCAGAACCTGTTTCATTCACAGCAGTCTCATCTTTTTTACGCAAATGAACAATAATCACCTCTCCACGCGAAACATCAAGTACAGGAAAAACATATTTTTTAGCCTCTCCGTCGTACGCACTGTAAAGCTCAAGCCCGGAAAGATTCCCATCGCCCAAAATACGCAGCTCAATAAATTCACATTTATAATATTTTCCAGAAGAATTTGTTCCGCTCGTATATTTCGGATGAACCTCCGTAATCTCAGCATCAGGAATTCTTCCATTAAAACCCACCAGGGGCAGACTGAAAGTCAATGAATTTCCGATTTTATCCGAAACTTCACCATAAAGACTATATTTTTCGCCAATCTGTAGATTCTCAGAAAAAACAACATCAACAAGACACAGACTTTTTTCACTTTCAGAACTTTCAACGTTGAATCTTTCAACAGAAACCGCCGGATTTAAACTAAAACCCTTAAATTCAACTTTCTGATCAAAAACAATACGCGCCGAATTTTCCCCGGTAACATAAAAATCTTCAATTTTCGGACAAGAATAACTGTCGTCAACAATAATAATTCCCTCTTCCGTAGCCCTGCACGAAATCGGTCCGCACGCAGCCAGAACAACAGCAGAAATAATGAACGCCTTTAGCAAAATCCACACAAACCCGGGAATTTCCATCTTTCTTTTGAACATAAAACCTCCAGAAAAAGAACTGAGCCATACGGTCAAAAGTCAAGTTTCAACAATTCATTAAAGAATCGGCTTCTGAACCACACAAAATTCTTTTTCATAATACTTATCGCAAAAAAAAACTTAAAACGGAAATGAATCACAAATTTTTGTACAATTTTTTGCAAAAAAAAATCCACTGGAATCAACGAAACCAGTGGAAGGAGGTAAAATATGACAAAAATATCATTTTGAAACAGTTTTTAGAGTTTCAACGATTTATTTGGCATCACTGTAAGGGCCGGTTTCCTCAGAAGTTTCAGAAACGTCTTCCAAAGAGTCTTCAAAATCCTCTTCTGAATCTAAAATTTCCTCTGATTTTTCCGGCTCGGCAAGATTTGTAAAGAAGTCATTGTTCAATCTTGCACTTTCAACCATATAGCGAATATTAATTCCAGTCTTGTCTTCCATTGTCTTTTCAACAATAAAAACAAGATTTTTTCCAGTTTTGTCGCATACAATCCGTTCAATCTTATAATTTTTTACGCCTTTTCTTGTAATTCCCGGATTTCCGATTGTCTGTCTGGCAAGCACATTGCCCTTTGAGTCCTGTTTTTCAAGATTTATATAAAAAGAAGACTTTACACCAAGCCCTTCCCCAAAAACCGAAGGAACAAGAGTAACTTTGTAATAAGCCTGGTCATCGCTTACCGAGCTGATAAAATCCTTGAACTCAATCTTATCAGTTCCAGATTTTTTTTCTTCCTCTCTGATATACAAAATCTGATTCGGATTGTTCTGGGTACAGTCATATTTTTTTATCGAAAGATAATTTTTTCCGGCCAGCGACTCGTACACTTCCTTTCCAGTTTTTTCAAATGTAACGGCAGAAGGCTTAACCTTGTAGACTTCATTATCAACATAATCATTTTTTAGAACATCGATTGTGTAAATTTCAGCCCAGCCCTGAAATTTCTTGTCAATTCTTCCATACTGGCCAAAAATATAGTAATTTCCATCCGCAGAAAAACCATTGTCAACAAGAACCGCAGAATCGCCGGCAAAAGAAGCAAACGCCGCAAAAATCCCAAGCATCCCACAAACTATTAACTTTTTCATAGTTCCCCCAAGAAAAGCTGCCATAAAATCAACATTTCTAAAATTCTCTACATATTGATTTTCGGTATTTCAACTCAAGTCTTTACTAATATTTGCTTAAAGGTTAATATTTTTTCAGATGAAAATAAAGACTCGAAACATAATTTTTAGCGGACTGATGTTCATTTCTCTTCTTACACTTGTAGGATATGGAATTTTTTTTGGAATAAAGCTCTACACAACTGGAATTTCATTGCCGCAAAACATTCCAGCTTCCTATCCAAAAGGATTTTTCCTTACGGAATGTAACATTTATGCGGTTGTCGCAAGCATTTTTCTTCTATTATTATATGATTTTGTATTCCTTGCATTTATAAACGTTGAATTTGAAAAAACCCAGTCAACAGAAATAATCTATTTTGTAATGTTCATGTTCGCAGTTTTTATGGAACACCACCGTCTTATGACTCCATTTTTAAATTTATGGGAAAATGCGGGCAGCCTTGAAATTTTTGTAACAAACACATTGATTTTTGGAAGAACCGTAGCGCCTTTAAGCCTGCTTTTTTCAGTAATCTACAGCAATTCAGAAAACCGGCAGTACACTGAACAGACTTTGATCGGAATTGCTGTTTTTTCACTTTTTATAGCAAAACTTGTTCCGGTAAACACAAACCTTGTTCTTCCAATCGGCGCTTTTAGAATCGGATTCGGCAAAATGATTTATTTTATGCTGATGATTGTCTTTATTGTCGCGATAATCTCTCAGTTTATAAAAAAGACTTTAAATCACAGCAGCCCTAAACTTCTTGTCAGTTTTATTCTTCTGATTGCAGGATATTTTACACTGATTCAGTCGTTCAGTATTCTTACGGCAGTTCTTGGAACAATTCCGCTTTATGCCGGAACTTACAACTATTTAAGGGCTCTGCACAGCCAATACTTGTGGAACTAAACAAAGTTAAAAAAGAAGATACTGGGCAAGTCCGCCAATCACAATCGGAATCACAATATTATCAAAATCTGTCATGGGAATAATCTCCACAATCATTGCAACAAACGCAAGGATAAAAGAAACAAGGGCATTTCCTCCCACACAGAAAGAAGAAACAAAAACCGCGTAAAAACACGCAAGGCTTCCGGCGGCAGTTTTTCCTCTTGTGAACGGAATATGGATTCTGCCGATAAGTTTTCCAACAAGACTTGCAAGACCATCGCCAAAGGCAAGCGCATAGATTCCGATTCTAGCGGATTCCGGCTTCCATAAAACCGCGGCGACAATTATTCCTACAACCAAAGTTACAGGTCCAAGGACGAATTTATTTTCATCCCTTTTTCTTGCCGCAATTGAAGTGATTTTTGAAACAACAGGAACATTTATTCCCTTTAACCGCACAAATTCAGTAAAAGAATAAAAAATCAGAACTGCAGATAAAAGCGCAAGAACCGGTTTATACGCAAGCCCCAGTAACGTAGGAACAAACGCGCTGCACAGATGAATCGATTTTCTGAAAACTTCCTTAAAAATGCTGATTCTATACTGCTTTACTAAAATTCCACTCTGAAAATCGTTGTCGTTCATTGGCTCAATCCTTTTTCAACAGTCAATGTCCGCGGCAATTCTGTATAAATCGCAGGCTCAAATTCCGGCATAGGATTTGTGACATATTTAAAGTTCTGCTCGGCAAGATTACTTCCTCCAAGCCGGACCATAGTATCCTGATTTCGTGTAAGAGCATCCCAGGCACGCATAGACTCCTGAAATTCCACCATGGATTTTGCGTTCATCGCGCTGCTTCCTGTCCGTTTTGCAAGCCGGTACAAAGTAACCCCCAGATTATTGGAAGCCTTTAAATATGTTTCAACAAGCTCATTGTCATCCTTTCTGGTCTGAGGAAAAAGACGGTCGTGCTGGTTCCGGTAATTGTTAATCTGCTCAACAAGATGCTCGTAATATCCTTCCGCCGCAAAATTATCATCACGCAAAGAAAGAGTGTTTCCCATCGCAAGCAAAAGGCTATGGTCATCCGCATACTCTTCCGCGGTTTTCATAAAGGAACCAATCGCCTCTGAATAATTTTTTCTTGAATACTGAATGTAACCGATTTTATACCGGATTTTTCCGTTGTCGTAATCCGTGTCCACCGCATCCTGATAATTCTGCAGCGCATTGTCATAATTTCCTGAAATAAAATATTCAATGTCACCCATATCAGCATAAAGATTTCCAACTTTGCTGTTGCCTTCAAGACCGCTGGAAATATTAGCGTTTGTAAAAAGCGTAATTCCGTCTGTAAAAGACTCCATCGCCTTTAAATACTCTTTTTCATCTGTGTAAATTTCACCCAAAAGACGGTAAGAATCTATATTTTTGTAATAATCCTTCTTTTTAACAACATTCGCCTTATCAAAAAACTGGATTGCCTTTTGCAGAGTTTTTTCCGCATTTCCAGAATTGTTTGTGTTTATGTAATAGCGTCCAAGATTGTAATATGCAATAGGATTTTCCGCATCAGACTGAACCGCACGCACAAGCATTTTCTTGACATCTTCAATTTTTGTACGCAGATATTCATCAGAAGGGGCAAGATAACCGTAAAGCTTATCAAGACAATATCCGCTAAGCTCAGTCCAGTCATGCGGCTCAAGCGATTTTGCCCGCGGAAAGAATCTTTCCTTTAAATTCAAAACTTCTTTTAAATTGTCTGTGCGGATGTAATAACGCATCATACGCGCCATATATTTGTCTGTCTGGCCGTATAACTGGACAAGCTCAGAATAACGCTTTAAGGCCTCATCGTATTTTTCCGGATTTTTTTCGTCCGCCCATTCAAGGTAATTGTCGCCAAGCATTAAAATTCCGTCCGCATCATTTATATGATGGTCAAGGACATCGCGCAAAAGGATTTCTTCGGCTTTCTCGTAATTCGCAAGGTCTTTTGTCTCCATCTCGGCGTATTCAAGACCGGCTGTCTTGTCAAAATTGAAGCAGTAAAGAATATTCCTGTACATCTGCTCCGCGCGGATAAACTGCTTGTGGTCTTTATATCCGTGCGCATATCTAAAGAACCATTTTTTTATAAGCTGATACTTTGTCGCTTCTGAAAATTTTGTCTCAGCCTGAGGAAAATTCTCGGATTCCAGCAGTTTATAGCCCTGCCCATACAACGAAGACGCTCTGACCGGTCGGTAAATAAAAAACCTTGCAAACTGGAACATAAAGAAACATACAATAAGCGCCGCAAAAGAAATTATAGCACCCGGAATAATCTTGTTGCTAAGCTGATACTGGAACGATGATTTGTATGCCTCATATTCCTCAGCGGTACGCCGTTCAAAATCGCGAGGAACAGGAATCGCAATGTCGAGCATCTTTTCTAGTTCAGAGGCAAGCTGACGTGCAGAAACTTTCTTTAAGACTTTCTGTATGATTTCAAATTCAGCCTCATCGGTGAATTCATTTTTTACAATAAGCTCCTCAACCGCCATGCGTACGTTCAGCGGATATGCCGAAAGATTCTTAATGAATTTCTTGTACTGCGTGTCAGACAAAGTGTTTGGCGGAAGTTCCCCGTCAGTTTCTTTCGGAGTATTTTCCGTGTTAGAAACTTTAAATTTGCCATTCTTATTTACTTCTACAGTCTGAACATCAGAAAATCCAGGAATTTCAAAATCGCTGTTTTCAGAAGAAAAATCATCGGAATTTCCCAGCTCAAAATTTCCTTTTTCCAGAGCGCTGTCTGTATCTGGAATTCCAAAATCAAGTCCTTCCATTTCAGAAGTATCAAATTTTTCAGTCGGCGCCTGCTCCTGAAATCCGTCATCAGAATATTCAGAATCAGAATCTGTGTCATTCAGGTCAAAATTAAAATCTGATGGAAAATCATCGCTTTCTGAATCTGCAGCCCCTGTATCCTGTATGTTTTCTTCCGTATTTTTATTTTCTTCAGTTTTTGGCTGAGAGTCTGCTTCCGTAATTGAATCAGGAAGCCCCTCGCCCATATCAATCGCATTTCCATCAAAAGCAAAATCTTTGTCTACGGCTTCAACTTCCGGAGATTTCTGCTCCTCGCCGTTCTCTGGAAACGAAAAATCAAAATCTGAGCCAAAGCCGTCAGCAAGTTTTTCCGCATCAGAAACGCTTTCTCCTGAAGTAGAATTTTCAGGCTCGTCCAAAGAATCGCCCTTTTCCGCAGAATTCTCTGAAACGCCGGAATCTTTTGAATCCCCTGAATCAGTTTTTTCATCATCAAAAGAAAAATCCGCATCCGGTAAATCAAAATCATCAAAGAAACCAGAATCGTTATCTTCGTTCTCCGGGAAATTTTCGCTTTCCGCAATATTTTCAGACTCTACAGGACTTTCAGACTCTACAGGAGATTCTGTTTCACCCTCGGACTCCGAAATATTTTCCGCTTCAGGCAGAGTTTCCTCTGTATTTTCTGTTTCCGAAGGATTTTTTATTTCCTGCGAAGTTTCCGCATCATCCTTATTTTCCAAGGCACTAAAGATTTCAGATTTTTCTGAATTTCCGGTGTTTTCAGGCTCCGTAAAAAAATCAGGCGAATCAATATCCAAATCCGCAATATCCTGAAAATCTGAATTCTTAAAGTTTTCCTCTACATTCTGCTCGTCAGAATTTTCAAGTCCAGCGGCATCTTCCGGCTCTTCATACGATTCTGCCTCCGGGATAGGCTCGGTTTCTGGGATAGGCTCGGCTTCCGGAATACTTTCAACATCAGACAAAGTTTCCAGATTATCTTCAGAAGCCTCCGCCACCGGCGAAGAATCATCCGGCAAAGAATCGTCTTTTCCTAAAGTTCCGTCAAAACCTTCGCCGCCCAAAAGATCTTCCAGGCTAAGATCCCCAATTTCAGGTTCTTTTTCAGGCTCCGGCTCGTTTTCCTCTTCTGGAACAGACTGCTGAACCGGCTCATCAAACATGGAAAGATCCGGCATGGAAGCGCCGTTTTCTCCGGCAGCGATTGTGGAAATATCAGGAACCGAAAGATTTATCTGCGGTGCACCCGCCGAATTTCCTGCAGAATCATCGTTTTTTTGTTCGCCCACCGGATTTTCAGTTCCCATGATGTCAGAAAAATCTTCCTGAATATTCTCGCTCTGACTCACATCCTCAATATTTTCAACAGGCTCCGGCATTCCCATCAAAAAATCATCAGCGTCATTCAATTCCTTTATTTCTTTTGGAATCGGAACTGTAACAGGTTTTTCACCGCGGGAAGCACGCAATGCCGGTTCATTACCAAGAGAAAGAATATCTGCGTTGAATTTTTTTAGCTGACTTAAACCAGGCATATCTGTTTAATTTTACTCCATTAGCACTTTTTAGAACAGTGCGAAATTTTAAAAATGGAAACCCACTTATTTTTATTTACGGAAATGTAACCACCCCACTTTATAGAATATTTTATCACAAAATCGGATTTTTCGCTTAAACAGCGCAAGCATTTCACCGATATTTCTAGTATGAAAAGATTTTTTTCCATGCTGACAGCAGGTCTTATGCTGAGTTTTTCTTTTGCGTATGCCAAAGAAGCGCCGGTTTTGCCTGAAAAAGATTTATACGAATACAACAACATTGTCGCAAAGCTAGAAACTCCGGCCGAACCGGTTGTAACAGAAAATTATATTGTCTTTACAGAAAAAACAGGTCCGCGCTTTATCGGAATCGCATTCGATTTTGAAGATTACCAGAAAATCCATCCTTTTATGCTGCACAAGAACCGGGATGCAGAAGGAGCTGTAACAAATTCACTGATGTTCTTTATCCTTGACCGTCCAGCATTTTTAAAGGAAATTTCCTACAGGCTAATTATTGACGGACTTTGGACATTTGACCCGAACAACAGCAACAGTTTTTACGACAGCGAAAACGGAATCACAATCTCAAAGATTGATATTGGCGAAACAAAACCGGAAGTCACAAGAGCAACAAAAGAAAACGGCGCAAAATTTATATACAACGGCGAGCCAGGACAGACTGTGCGGCTAGGCGGAACATTCACAAACTGGGACAGCTGGATTTATGAGCTAAAAGAAACAAAGCCCGGTTTTTACGAATTGAATTTGCCTCTTCCGACAGGAAAATACTACTACAATTACTATCTTGGAATGAACGCAATAGTAGACAAAACCAACCCGAACCGGGCATACACCGCAGACGGCAGAACAACTTCGGTAATAGAAGTAAACTAAGAAAAAACTACCTTCCGAACCGCTTAGCCAAATCCTGCAGTTTGGACATATCCATTCCGGCAAGAGCGCTCTGATCCATTCCAAGCTGGCTCATCATACGGCTTTGCATTCCCTTGTTGCGGGTAAGTTTTTTCATTGTAAGCTTTGTCTTTTCAAACTGCTTTAAAAGTTTATTCACATCGGCAACGCTTGTTCCAGAACCGGCGGCAATTCTTTTCCGGCGGCTAGGACCGATAATCAGATGGTTCGCGCGTTCCTTTTTTGTCATTGACTGGATAATCGCTTCCTGCTTTTTCATTCCGCTCAAATCAACATTCTGGTTTGCCATTCCAGGAATCATATCCAGCAAAGACTGCATTGACCCCATTTTCTTTACCTGCTGAAACTGAGAAAGCATATCGTCAAGAGTGAATTCATTTTTCATCATGCGCTTCTGCAGACGTTCAGCTTCCTGCGCGTCAACAGTTTCCTGCGCTTTTTCAACAAGGGAAACAACATCTCCCATGCCAAGAATTCGGCTTGCGATTCGCTCAGGATGGAACGGCTCAAAATCCTCAGTCTTTTCACCAGTACCAATGAATAAAATCGGTTTTCCGGTAATTGTCTTTAACGAAAGCGCCGCGCCACCACGCGCATCAGAATCAAACTTTGTAAGAATTACTCCGGTAAGTCCAAGCTGCTCATCAAAAGTCTTTGCAATATCAACAGCATTCTGACCGGTCATCGCATCAGCAACAAGAAGAACTTCATCCGGCGAAACAACTTTCTTTATCTTTGAAAGTTCCTCCATCATATTCTCATCAATCTGAAGCCGACCAGCCGTATCTATAATCAATGTGTCATACTGATTCTTTTTTGCAAACTTAAGCGCTTCCTCCGCATTTTTTACAGCATCCTTTGAATTTTCCTTGAACACAGGAACGCCGATTTTTTCGCCAAGAACAGAAAGCTGCTCAACCGCGGCCGGACGGACCAAATCGCAGGCAGCAAGCAAAGGACGGCGGCCCTGTTTCTTTAATCTGTTCGCCAGTTTATGGGCGGCAGTTGTCTTACCGGCACCCTGAAGACCAAGCATCAAGATAACACTTGTAACATCCGGACCACGGAGCGAAAGCTCTTTTTTTGACTCATCACCAAGCATGGCAACAATTTTGTCATAGATAATCTTTACAAACTGCTGCCCAGGATCAACAGCCTTTAAAACTTTTTCACCTTTGGCCTCTTCAATTGTTGAATTTACAAAGCGGCGAACAACCCTAAGATTAACATCGGCCTCAAGCAAAGCCATTTTAATCTGCTCAACCGAATCTTCAATATTTTTTTCTGTAATTGTAGATTTTCCGCTTATCGTGCGGACAATACCACTGAAAGTGTCTGTAATTTTCTCAAGCATTTATACTTTTTCCAAAATTTAAAAGTTCATCAAGGAATTCCAGCGGTCTGATTTCCTTGTTCAAAATTCTATAAAGTCCGTCGCAGATTGTAAGCCTAAGCCCCTTTTTCTGCGCAATTTCATGGATATATTTGCAGGCAACCGCACCTTCCGGCAAGTAACCAATCTTTGAGATATTTGCAATCAAATCATCCAAATCCTTGAATTTCGAAAGCATATCCGTATTGATCAAATCCTGTCCAAAACGCCTGTTTCTTCCGTATTTACTTTTACAGGTTACATCAAGGTCGCCGACACCAGCAATCGAAGTAAAAGTCTCAGCATGTGTCGCGCCCATAGCCATCCCAAGCGTCTGAATTTCATTCAGTCCGGCAGCCAAAAGCAAGGATTCAGTATTGTCACCAAAAATCTGGGAATGTTGGGCAACCGCATCCAAAGCGCCATAGACAACAGCGACAACGTTTTTAGCGGCAGAACAAATCTGCACACCAATAACATCAAAACTTGAATAGCACAAAATTCCAGGAACACGCAAAAGCTCGCGCACCTTAATAGAATTTTTTGGATTCTCAGAAGCCGCAACAAGACCTGTAATTTTTCCGCTTGCGACCTCCTCCGCATGGGAAGGACCCGCAACGTAAACCGTATTTCCCTTATAAATACCAGGAAGAGTATTCTCAATCGTTTCAAGCACAAGCTTAGGCCCGTCCCGTCCAGGAACAAAACCCTTTGTAAGGGCGGCAAAAATTGTTGTTCCGTCAGCAACGTTAGGAACACTTGTAATCTGGCGGATTGTGCTTGCAAGATACAAAGAAGGCGATGCGATAATCAAAAATTCCTTGTCAGTCGCAACTTCAACAATATCATTGGAAACTGTAAGATTTGCAGAAAGTTTATACCCGGGCAAATATCTCTTGTTTTCATGCTCGTTGTTCACAGAATCTTTTACTTCTGGTTCAAGCGCCCACATCTGAACTTTATGCCCACCATTGGCCAAAGCCTGTGCAAGACCAGTTCCCCAGGCACCGCCACCAAGAACTCCAATTGATTTTGATTGCATACTAAAAACCTTCTTAATTTTATTCTTCCGATTTATTCAATTTGTAAAATATGAATTTCGCGGCAAAACCGCAGGCTAAATCCATTCAGAAAGATTATCTTTCCAGTCAAAAATCTCGTTTTCATCAAAGAACAGCCCGATTTCACGCGCCGCGCTTTCATCGCTGTCAGAAGCATGGATTACATTGTAATTAGTGTGCGCGCAAAAATCTCCACGGATTGTTCCAGGAGCCGCCTCAGACGGTTTTGTAGCCCCGACAACTTTTCTGACAAGAGTAACACAGTCATCACCCTGCCAGACCATAGCAACAACAGGAGCGGAAGTTATATAACCGCACAAATCATTAAAAAACGGCTTGTCCTTGTGTTCAGCGTAGTGTTTATGCGCCAGCTCCCCGCTAATCTGCATCATCTTAAGACCAACAAGTTTCAGCCCCTTGCCTTCAAGACGGCTAATAACTTGCCCAACAATACGGCGGTTAAGCACGCCAGGCTTTAACATAGCAAAACATCGTGTCATAACGTTCATTATATATCAATAAGGAGTATCTTTCAATAAATGTTTTAAAGGTGTAAAAAAGGGGGAAAAAAGGGCGGGCGACCGCCCTGCGCCTCAAACCATCCGGTTTTCGTCTACCCACCGTGCGGGGACACCCCGCAACGCCCCGCTATTTTTCCAGCGCGGCAACAACTTTTTCAATCACAGAATTCGGCGTGCTCGCGCCTGCGGTTATTCCGACAGAATCCAAGGCAAAAAAATCCTCCGGAATTTCCCCGGCAGTTTCAATAAGAGCCGCCTTTCCGCAGTTTTCACCGGCAATCTGCAGAAGCCGCTTTGTGTTCGCGGAATTTTTTCCGCCGACCACAAGAATTCCATCAGCCCTAGGGCAAAGCGCCTTTAACGCGTCCTGACGTTCTTTCGTAGCCGAGCAAATTGTATTCAAAACCTTAAGATTCTTTATTTTTTTTGAAAGTTTTTCCACAATCTGCGAAAATTCTTCCTTGCTAAAAGTAGTCTGGCACAAAAGAACAGCGTTCTCCTCCGGCGGAAGCGGCGGCATTTTTTCAGCCTCATCCTTGTTCTGCACAAGAACAAATTTCTTTCCCGCATATCCAGAAATTCCCGCAACCTCGCCATGGTTTGAATCCCCGGCAAGAATCACTGTGTAACCAAGTTTTGCATATTTTTCAGCATTTTTCTGGCTCGCCATCACTTTAGGGCAAGTGGCATTCAAAATCTGGCAGCCGGCCGCAGAAAGTTTTTCTATAATAACAGGCGGAACTCCGTGCGCGCGGATTACAACAAGACTCCCCTTTTCCACGGAAGAAATCTCATCCTCGCCCAGAACAGAAAGACCGTTTTTTGCAAGATTTTCAAGCGCAATCCTGTTGTGAATCAAAGGTCCGAATGAATAAACTTTTTTTTGTCCGCAATTTTCAAGCGAATCTGCAGCCATCTCAACTGCGCGGCGGACACCCATACAATAGCCAAGCACATCAGCAAGAATTACTTTCATCACAAAAGTTATAGCATTTAAAATAAACAAAAAAAAGACCCGGAAAAATATTCCGGGTCCTAAAAAATCCAGTTCAAATCAGACTAGAGCTGAATTCCATCCATCTGCAGAACGCCTTTTTCAGACTTCAAGGAATGATGAACGCCAAATTCAGGCTTCCAGTTCTTTCTTAAAAGCGAGATAAAGCCACTTGAAATAAAGATAGAAGAATAACAACCGCTCAAAAGACCTACAATCAATGCAAGAGAGAAGTCCTTGATGCTTCCGTTTGTGAACAAATACAAGGCAACTACAGCAAACAATGTTGTTACAGTTGTAATGATAGAACGTCCCAATGTGTCAGAAAGCGATTTATCCAAAATCTCATCAAAGTTCTTGAATTTTGCAAGAGCCAAATTTGAACGTACACGGTCAAGAATAACAACGGTCGCATTGATGGAATAACCTACAATCGTAAGAATCGCCGCCAGAACTGTCGCTGTAAATTCCATCCGGGTCCAGACTATAAACGTAATCATAATCAGAGAGTCATGAATCAAGGCAATAATTGAGCCAAGCGCAAAATCCCAGTGGAAGCGGATTGCCGCATACAGCCAGATAAGAACAAATGTCGCAATCAAAAGAATAAGCGATTTGCTTGCAAGAGTCTTAGAAAAACTTGAACCGATAAAATCAGTCTTTACAATAGTAACTGTATTCTCGCCAAATTTCGCGTCAAGAGCCGCAAGAGCCGCATTCTGCAGATCCGCGCCGGACTTGTCGCCAGAAGACTCCGGCATTCGAACCTGATAACTTGCGCCGTTAGTTCCGCCAATAGCCTTTACAGAAAAACCTTCAAATTCAGAAAGGGCATCTCGAACTTCATCAGCAGAAACATTTTTCTGGGCAGCATACAGGAACAGCGGAGAATTTGTAAGCTGTGTCGAAACAGCCGAATTTACGAACAGCAATGAAGAATCCTCTGCTCCATCAGTCTTTACAACCGCAGAAACGCCAGGAACTTCGTTCAAAGCCTTTGCAATGTCATTTACTGTCGCATATTCGCTATAAGGATAAACCTTTGTCTCATTTTCTACGCCAGAACCAGTAATGATAAGGTCAAAACTATCTTTTGAAAGATCCGCGGTAATTTTTGCCGAGCCGGAATATGTAATCTCAGCCGCAACAGGAGCAATTCTTACCTCTTCAACAAAACCAGGCTTAAAATCAATACCCAGATTTATTCCGCAAAGAACAAAACCCACGATTCCAGAAATAATAATCACAGAACTGATAATCGCCGCAGGCAAAAAGAATTTGCTGAAATGTATAACTTTCTTTTCCATTATTTAATCCTCCAGCCGATGCTTACAGTTGTAGACTTCAAGACATCTGTTTCAAAGTCAAAAATCAAGCGAGATACAAACAACGCTGTGAATACAGAAGAAATAACACCAATTGCAAGGCTGACAGCAAATCCCTGGATAGAACCGCTACCAAGCTGAGAAAGGAAGATTGCCGCAATGAATGTTGTTATGTTAGAGTCCATGATTGCCCAGAAAGCATTGTCAAAACCGGCGGCAATCGCGGCAACGCGGCTCTTTCCAGCGGCAAGTTCTTCCTTTATTCGTTCAAAAATAATTACGTTCGCGTCAACTGCCATACCGATTGTCAAAATCATACCGGCAATTGAAGAAAGCGACAAAGTCAAATTAAACGCAGAAAGAACAGAGAACATTATGTAAAGGTTCAAAATCTGGGCAACAATAGCGTTCACACCAGCGCCCTTGTACCAAATCAGCATAAAAATCATGATAAGAGCAAGACCAACCGCAATCGCCTTGATTCCCTGGGCAATCGCCTGTTCTCCAAGAGAAGCTCCAATAACCTGCTGGGACTCAACAGAAAGAGGAACGTTCAGCCATGCAGACTGAAGAACTTTCTGAAGATTCTGCGCCTCTTCAAGACCAAAACCACTGATTGCAACGCGTCCACCTGTGATCGCGTCATTGATACGTGCATATGACTTGATTTTATTGTCGCTTACAATCGCAAGGCTTTTACCTTTATTTGCGGCTGTAAATTTAGCAAAAATATCAGCGCCTTCAGAATCAAGCACAAAGTCAACTTCTGGACGGTTTGTGAACTGGTCAGTACCTACCTCCGCACTCTTTATATGCGCGCCTTCAAGCGCAACTTCTTTCTTTACAACAAGATAACCGATTCTTTCATCAAGACCGTACTCATCCTTTGTGTAATGACCGATAAGCTCGCAGTCAGAAGGAATTATAGAAGAATCAACCAGCTCGCCAGAAGCGTTAAAAGTTGTTGTCATGTGCTGCTGGTAATATGCAAGGAATTTATCTGTAGCCTCATCATCAACAAGACGGAAGTTCAAAATTCCTTTTCCCATGATAAGGGTATTGATTGAATCCGCTTCCGCGGCACCCGGCATTTCAATATAAATTCTGTCTTCACCCTGCTGTCGGATAACCGGCTCGGTAAGACCAAATTTGTCAATCCGGCTAGAAAGATTTTCAATTGCATTTGCCATCGCATTCTTCTTGAATGCCTCAACATCTGTAACAACCCCAGAATCCTGCTGAGCCGCAAGAGCCGCCTCAAGGTCAGCTTTTACAATAATGTTCATACCGCCGGAAAGATCCAGACCAAGCTTTACAGAATTCTGATAATTCTTTTTTGCCTTAAGAATCTGATCGCGGTACCGGCTTGTAAATTCCTCAAGGAATTCATTTTCACTTGAATATGCGTCAAGAATCGCGCCAACTGTCATCTCTGCCGGAACTTTCTGTCTGGCAGCCTTATATTTCTTTGCGGCAGCTTTTTCAAGCCATGCATATTTTTCATCAACTTTTGCATTCAAATCTGCCTTTGCGGCCTCTTTTACCGCATTGACATCCCGTGAACCCTGAGCTGTAGCAAAATCCCTGATATTTTCCAATGAACCTAAAGCCAAAGCCTGAACTTCTTTTGGAGTACCCCAATACCATTTTACCGATGGATAAAGAAAGGCATAACAGATTGCTAAAACAGCCAGAAGAATAACTAAACGCGCACGTTTATTCATCTTGTTTACCCCGTTTTTTTATTTTTTTCCAGCTTCTACAGAAGCCTCTGCTTTTTCTTCTTTTTTTGTTTCTGTTTTCTCAGTTTTTTCTGACTCAACGCCAGCGATTGCAGAACGGCTGAATTCAATCTTGCAGTTATCGTCAACTTTTACAATGATAGTCTTTTCTTTTGTTGAAGAAACAACTCCGTGGATTCCACCAATTGTCACAACTTTGTCACCTTTTTTTAAAGCGGCAATCATTTTTTCAGTTTCTTTCTGCTTCTTGTTCTGAGGACGAATCAAGAAAAAGTAAAAGATTACGATAATCAATACAAACGGAACGATTGTTGTAAGCATTCCTGCTGTGCTGGAAGCACTTGGCGCCGCACCGGCAGCTTCCTGAAGAAGTGAAATAAACGACATGTCTTTTTTTCCTTATTTAAATATGTGAATTACTGAAAATTTCAGTTCTAATAGAATAACATAGGCCGTATTTTATCGTCAAGTTTTATATACCCTACAAGTTGAATTTAAAACAATCTTCCGGGACTTTTTCAAAATATCCGCGGATTTTCGCGCGGGAATCCTCAATATCCTTTGCATTCAGCATCTGGGTCTGGGCGTAATGCGCAAATGAAAAATTCATACAGAAATATGTAAAGAATCTCTGGAGCCGGGTCCTGTAGAATTCCGGCGGCTGGAACTTTTCCACAAAATCAATAAAATCCAGGGCGCACTTAAGCAAATCGACCGGCCGCTTTTCTGCGGAATAACCGTTCAGACTCTTGGAAATTTCCGCGAAAATCCAGGGTTTCTGAACCGCCATTCTTCCAATCATAAGACCGTCGCACAAAGGGCAGATTTTTTCAGCATTTTCCGCAGATTCAGAATCCTTTATGTCGCCGTTCACCACAACAGAGATTTTCCCCGAATACCGTTCCGCAAGCTTCTGGGCATATTCCCAGCGCGGCAAATCCCTGTACTTCTCCTTTTTTGTGCGCGGATGAAGGGCAAGCCGTTCAACTCCGTTTTCAACAAGCATATCCGCAAACGAAAAAAAACTTTCATCGGTAAAATTCTCGTCGCCAAGCCTAAACTTTACGCTGAGCCTTCTGTGGATTCCTGTTTCCGCCTCGTATTGCTCCAGCGCGTTCTTTACGCCTTTCACAAGCCCCAGGGTTTCAGAACGCGGTTTTAGCATCCATGCGATTCCCGCCCCGCTGTTGACAATTTCCGGAGCGGAACAGCCCATGTTCAAGTCCACGCCGATTCCACCCAGTGCCGCCACAACAGAAGCCGCCTCTATAATCGGACCTGCGGTTTTTCCTGTAAGCTGCCACACAATTTTTTCCGGAACAGGAGCCGGGTTTATATAAAATTTTTCAAACTGACCTTTGTTCAGCAAAGACGGCGCGTTTATCATCTCTGTATAATACTCGTCGCAGCCGCCAAATTCTTCTATCAGCATCCTAAAAGCCGGATGGCTAAGCGTTGCCATCGGAGCGCAAATTAACTTCATTCAAAAATATTAGCATTTATTCATTTTTTTTGAAAATCCTATATACTAAAAATATGACTGAAATTGAACTCAAAGCCCATGTTTTTGACAGAAAAAAACTTGTTGAAAAACTTAACTCATTTGCAAAATACGAAAAAACAGTGACAAAAGATGACACTTACTTTCACCTTGAAAAAAAATCCGCCGGAAAAAATTACATTTCCGCAAGAATCAGACGCCAGACTGAAAAAACAGAAAACGGAGCAAAAACAATAAATTTTCTGACATACAAAAAGAAAGAGCTGAAAACCGACTCAAACGGAATTTCGATAGAAGTAAATGATGAAAAAGAGTCAGAAATCTCAAATCCAGAAGCTGTGGAAACGCTTTTTGGCGACATAGGTTTTGTGCCTGCGCTGAAAAAACACAAGGAGGTCATGATTTTTTCCGCAGAAACCGGACATGAAAAAGCAAACCTTGAGCTGTGCAACGTTGAAAAACTTGGCGACTTTATAGAAATAGAAATTCTTTCCGGAAAAAACGATCTGCAGACCGTTGAAAAAATCCAGGCTGAGCTAAAGAATCTTCTTTTTAAATGCGGAATTCCAGAAAAAGACATTGAAAAACGTTACTACAGCGAAATGCTGAACGAACTAAAAAATCATCCTTGACAGCAATATTTATCAGGAGTAAATTTTAGTTATGTTTAATAGAAAAAAATATAAAAAATACGCTCTTGTCCAGCTGAAAAAGCGGTGGACAATCCCAGTTTTGGCGGCAATTATCTACAGCGCGGTCTGCACGCTCATAAATGCCCCTGAGCTTTACAGCATGGCAACCTCAACCACGTTCGTAAACGAAGGTGCGGGAACATTGATGGATTTCTTTTCAATAATTGAAATCTGTATCGCACTGATAATTGTATACTCGCAGGTTAACCTTCACCTTAAGATGTCACGGGGACCGGAAAAAATAGTTTTCGGAGATTTTCTTGAAGGGTTCAGTAAATTCGGGCGCGCAATCCTTTGCGGACTCTGGGAAATGCTCTGGACTATCCTGTGGTTCTGCCTTTTTATCATTCCGGGCATTGTAAAGCACTATTCATACAGCATGACAAAATTCATCGCGCTGGAATATCCGAACATCTCTGTCTTTAAATCGCTGAAAATCAGCATGGAAATAACCCGCGGCCACAAAATGGATCTTTTTATCACAGATTTAAGTTTTATCGGCTGGTTCCTGCTTGGAACAATAACACTAGGAATCGGATTTTTCTGGATTCAGCCTTATTACCTTATGACAATGACAAATGTCTACCATGCGCTGCTTACTGAAGCAATTGAAACAAAACGTCTAAAGCCAGAGGACCTTAAAGAGGACTAAATGAAAAACAAAAAACAGAATATCGGTCTTGTAGTTTTTATTGTTATTGTAGTTTTTGCTGTTATATGCGGATTTTTCAGAATTTTCTCGCAGAAAAAAAACGGCAACGAAACAAAATCTGTCAGCTACAATTTTGTTTTTGGAAAACCTGCAAAAAATTACATTGCCGCGCTTTATATCGAAGGTGTAATTCAGGAAGAAAATCAGACTTACAACCAGAAATGGCTTCTTGAAACAATAAAAGACCTGAAAAATGACAAAAAAAACATGGGAATCGCGGTTTTTATAGATTCTCCCGGCGGAACTGTCTACGAGGCAGACGAAGCGTACCTTGCGCTGCAGGATTATAAGACCACAGGAAAACCTGTCTACGTTTATCAGGGAAAACTTGCAGCATCCGGCGGATATTACATTTCCTGCGCCGCAAAAAAAATCTACGCAAACAGGAATTCATTGACAGGCTCAATCGGTGTAATAAGCGGAAGCTCCTACGACCTTACAGGGCTTTTTGAAAAACTCGGCATAAAATCTGAGACAATCCACTCCGGAAAAAACAAGAATATGCTTAACATGAACGAGCCTGTTTCAGATGAGCAGCGGAAAATAATGCAGTCAATTTCCGATGAATGTTATGAGCAGTTCACAAGCATTGTGGCGATGAGCCGGAATATTCCTATAAACGATGTGAAAATTCTTGCGGACGGAAGAATCTACACCGCAAACCAGGCGCTTAAAAACGGACTTATCGACGCGGTTGACTCATGGGAAAATATGCTTAAAAACATGAAAGAAACCGAATTCGAGGGAAACGACTACGGTGTAATTGACTACAGATACGAAAAATCAGCAAACCTTTACGATCTGCTGCTTGGCAAAGTTTTTTCAGCCGTTCCTGCATCCAGAATTTTTGAAGGAATCTCGCAGGAAGCGACAATTCAATACCCGGCGTATTTTTATTCAAAGTAGAATTTAGTCAAAATCACCGGAAACAACTTTTTTTATCATCGAATATGAAAATCCGTGGGCAACCAGCCTGCGGATTATTTTTTCTGAATCCGCGCAGTTTCTTGAGATTTTCTTAAAATCTTTTTTACAAAGCTCAAATTCTGAATTCTCTGAAAAAAAAGCGTCCAGCGCAATTTTTGCGGTTTCCTTATCTATTCCACGTGCGGCAAGCTCAGACGCAAGTTTTACGCGTCCTTCAGAATGGTTTATGCGCCTTGAATTAAGCCATGCGCGGGAAAAACGTTCATCAGAAAGATAATTTTTTGACTCAAGATAATCCAGCGCCATTTCTATGGATTTTTTTTCAAAATTCTTGTTGGCAAGTTTTTTTGAAAGCGCAGAACGGCACTGCTCCGAGCGGGAAAGATAGTCAACAGCCTTTGATTCCGCCGCAAACGCAAGAGCCGCATCTAAAATGTCATTTTCCTCATCGTCACGGAATTCCGAATTTTCAGCAATGGATTCCGGCTTTACAATTTTGAGATAAAAAAAACGAATAAAAAAAGCAAGTCCCGAATCAGAAGAAATTTTTATCACCTCTGATGAAACTTGCTCTTTTGAAAGCACTATCAACAAACTTTCCTGTAAAACAAACGCTTTAGCGTAAAATAATAGAACCTAGCGTTTAGAGAACTGGAAGCGTCGGCGAGCGCCTTTCTGTCCGTACTTTTTGCGTTCAACCATACGTGAATCGCGAGTAAGGAATCCATTTGACTTCAAAGAAGTTCTGTTGTCCGGATCAAGCTGTGTCAAAGCGCGTGCAAGACCATGAAGGCAAGCCGCAGCCTGTCCGTTCAATCCGCCGCCAAACACGTTGATAAGAATGTCATATTTGCTGTCGCTTGAAGTTACAAGCAATGGCTGCTGAACAACTTTTACCTGTTCCTCTGTAGCAAAATATTCTTTTACATCTTTTCCGTTTACAACAATTTTTCCTGAGCCTTCGCGTACAAACACACGTGCTACAGCTGTCTTTCTTCTACCTGTTCCAATAGCAATGTTTTTTACCATCTTAGACTCCTAATTAAAGTTCAATAACCTTTGGGTTCTGAGCAGCATGCGGGTGTTCTGTGCCAGCGTAAACTTTTACGTTCGAAAGAAGAACACGTCCAAGACGTCCACCAGGAAGCATACCCTTTACCGCACGGGTAATCGGTTCTTCAGGATGCTTTTCAATCAATTTTTCAAATGTATGGGCACGAAGACTTCCTACAAAACCAGTTGTATATTTGTAGTAGATTTTCTTTGTTTCTTTACCGCCAGTTACAGCAACTTTGTCAGCATTGATGATTACAACATAATCACCCATTTCCTGGTTAGGTGTGTAAGTAGCCTTGTTCTTACCGCGAGCAATGGCAGCAGCTTTGGCAGCTACGCGTCCGAGTGGTTTGCCAGCAGCGTCGATAACATACCAGTCGCGCTTCTGAGCTTTTTCATTTACGAAAATAGTTTTCATGTATATACCTTAATATTTAAAGTTTTACGCTGTTTAAATGTCTTTGCATCTGACAAAATAAACTGCAGAACAACGATGAGCAGTCGTCATTCCTATATACGGGGATTTAAATGTACTACAAAATAAATCCGCAAGTCAATAGTCAAAGGATAGATTTTATGCCTTGTCCTCTTCAGCTTTGGCACGGGCTTCTTTCTCTTCCTTCTTTGCCTCTTTCTTGTCCTTTATGTCAGCGGCGCCGATAAAAAGAAGAATCAGTCCAAGAAACGCCGCTACTACAGGCGCGCATCCTTTTAGAAAAAGAATAACCTCGCTGCCCCAGTTAAGCGGCATATTCGGAAGAACAGAAAATACTGTAAAAGCAATAAAAATAAGACCAATAATAAGAGATACCATCGTATTACCTCGTTCAAAAAATATATTTAGCCTTAATTTCGAGTTTTGTTGATTTAGTATAAAAATTGAATCTGCTACCAGAAAAAGCGCGTCAATTCGCCATGCGGAGCGTAACAAGGTATCGGACAGCGCAATTTTCTTCAAAAATTGCTTGCCATCGCACCGAATGGCTCGGTTGACACTTACTTTTTCTTCCCGCTGATTCAATTTATTTCTTCTGAAAGAAACTCGACATTCAGGCTATCCAAGAACATTCTCTAACTATAATGCAGATTGACGCACTCTGCAAGTTTTGAAAAAAAGTTTGAAAAAAAATAAAATATTTGGAAAAACATTATTGACTATTCTAGTTATTAGTTACATTGTAACAAAAATAAATTATGTTTTTCAGAGGGCACGCATTTGAACGGCAGTCAGGTAAAAATTGATCACGTTAATAAAGCTTTTGGAGACTTTGTTGCGCTTAATGACGTAAATTTTACAATAAATCCGGGGGAATTCTTTTCTTTGCTCGGTCCTTCAGGCTGTGGAAAAACGACTCTTCTTCGTATTATCGCCGGATTTGAATTTCCTGATGAAGGCGCTGTTCTCTTTGATGAAAAAAATGTTGTGGGTCTTCCGGCGAACAAACGCCATTCAAACACAGTTTTTCAGACTTACGCCCTTTTTCCGCATATGTCGGTTTATGACAACATCGCATTTCCGCTCAGGCTTAGAAAAATTCCAAAAGATGTGATTGATGAAAAAGTCAGAAAATATGTCCATCTTGTCCAGCTTGACCAGCACATCTATAAAAAGCCGAACCAGCTTTCCGGCGGACAGAAGCAGCGTGTCGCAATCGCGCGCGCCCTTATAAACGAGCCGAAAGTTCTTCTGCTTGACGAGCCGCTTTCCGCGCTTGATGCGAAGTTACGCTCAAGCCTGCTGATTGACCTTGATAATCTTCACGATAAGATTGGAATCACATTTATCTATGTTACACATGACCAGAGCGAGGCGCTTGCCGTAAGCGACAGAATCGCTGTAATGAACGCCGGAAATGTGCTTCAGGTGGGAACGCCTTTTGAAATCTACGAAAGCCCCGCGACTCAGTTTGTGGCGCAGTTTATTGGAGAAACAAACCTTTTTGAAAGTACAGTTGTCCAGTGCGAGGAGTACAAAGTTCCTGGAAAACCGGACATTGAGCACATGGTCACGCTTAACACACCTGCGCTTGGAATGCAGGCAAAACTCACAGGAGAAACCGCCGCAACCCGCGAAGAGGACAAGAACATTCTTGTCACAGATTTTGAGCATACAGACGAAGGGCAGAAGGTCGCGTTCACGGTGCGCCCTGAAAAAATAAGAATCACGCTGGAAGAGCCTGCTTTTGCCGGAAGAAAGGATATAAATGTTTTCAAGGGAATTGTAGAGGAGCCTATCTACACTGGATTCCAGTCTAAATTCTATGTCCGCCTTGAAAACGGAACAATTGTAAAAGTGTTCAAGCAGCACACAAACTATCTTGATGACGGTCCGGAGATTCAGTGGAAGGATACCGTATACATTTCATGGTCCGCGGAAGACGGATATATTGTTGAAAATATCAATAAATAAAAGGCAGAGACATGAAAGAAATAAAAGAAGAGCAGCCACCGACTGGGAAAAAACTTAGTCCAGCCGAAAAAAAGCCATTTTTGCTTCGTCTTGCAGAAAAAGCGCAGGAGGCAAAATTAAAAAAAATAAATCCCGGTCCGGCTTACGCATGGCCGATGGGGGCATGGTTTTCAGTTTTCTTTGTAATTCCGCTTGCAATTATCCTTTGCTATTCATTTATGAAAAAAGATATGTTCGGCGGAGTGATTTCTGAATTCACTTTTGACGCGTACAGAAAAATGTTCAGCAAGGCGTATGCGTTTATCTTTCTTAGAACTCTGTGGATGTCGGTTGTCTCGACAATCATTTCCATTCTGATTGCGCTTCCCTGCGGTTATGCGATTGCGCGGAGCAAACACCAGACTTTGCTTCTGATTCTTGTGATAATTCCGTTTCTTACAAATTCACTTATCCGTGTCTTTGCCTGGATGACAATTCTTGGGCAGGACGGACTTTTGAACGGAATCTGCAAAGTTTTCTTTGATTTTGTTCATTTTATAAAGAATGACGGAGCGGTTTTTGTTCCGCATAAATTTATGTACACAAAAGGCGCGGTAATTCTTGTAAGCATTTATATGTATCTGCCTTATGCGATTCTGCCGATTTTTACTTCTGTTGACAGGTTTGATTTTTCCCTTCTGGAGGCGGCCCGCGATCTGGGAGCGACAAAGCCTCAGTCTATGACAAAAATTCTTATTCCCGGAATAAAAAGCGGAATAATAAGCGCGGTGATCTTTACGTTCATCCCGATTTTTGGAAATTATACAGTTCCACAGCTTATAGGTTCAACAGAAAGCTATATGCTGGGAAATATAATAATGGATCAAATCAACAAGGCACGAAATCTTCCGCTGGCATCTGCATTCAGTGTTCTGCTTACAGTTGTAAGTATGATTGCGATTCTTGGAATGCTTATAAGCGAGCGTCAGGACGCAAAACTGAAAAAATCAGTGGCACGCGAAGAAACCGGTGTTTCTGAAAGCAAATCTAAATAAGGAAAGTTTTATGGATTTTTTGGTTTCTGTAATTTTATCTTTTTTTGAAAAAGCGAGCCATCCAAAATCGGAAAACCATAGGCACGCAAAGCGTTTCTGGAAAAAACACGCGCCGGTGTTCAGCTTTTCAAAGACTGTGCTTTTTGTTTCGTTGCTGTTTCTTTTTATTCCGCTTTTTGTGATTATTTTCTATTCCTTTAATGACTCAAAAGGAACGGAATTTTCAGGAATTTCTTTCCGCTGGTACGAGGAGCTGATTTTCAGTTCCGGAAGACTGTGGATGAGCCTTTTGTACAGCGCGATTGTCGCGATTGTTTCCGCATTTTTAGCTACAGTCCTGGGAACACTTGCCGCGATTGGAATCAGCTGGTACAAATTCTTTGGAAAAAATTATATTCAGTCTGTAAGTTTTTTGCCGATGGTTCTGCCGGAAGTTATAATGGGTGTTTCGCTTCTGATTTTTTTAAGCGGAATCCACATGAATCTTGGGCTTCTTACAATAATTATAGCGCACACAACGTTCTGTCTTCCTTTTGTATATCTTATGGTAAGCGCCCGTGTTGACGAATTTGACTATTCGATTATTGAGGCAAGCCATGACCTGGGCGCTTCTGAGCGGCAGACGCTTTGGCTTGTTATTGTGCCGGCGATTCTTCCTGGAATCCTGAGCGGATTTATGATGAGCATAACAATGTCAATTGAAGACTTTGTAATAACTTCCCTTGTAAATGGAAATGTCGAGACTTTGCCGATTTATGTCTACAACATGATAAGACACGGCGTAAGTCCTGTCATTAACGCATTGAGTTTTGTTCTTATAATAATTATCTGTCTTATGGCAATTGCCCTGCGAAAAGGATTAAAAACTTTTGCAGCAGGTCATTAAGTTACTCTAAAAAAATACAGTTTTTAGGGTAACTAATATTCATCTTTTATTTTTGGAGGGCTGATTTATGAAAATCACTTCTAAAATTACTGCCGCTGCATTTTTGTTCGCCGCTGCACTTGGTCTTGTTTCTTGTGAAAAAAAGCAAGTTTTAAAACTTTACAGCTGGACTTATTACACTCCAAGCGATGTTGTTGCCGCATTTGAAAAAAAATTCGACTGCAAAGTTGTTGTAACCGAATACGACTCAAATGAAACCATGTACAACAAACTTGTGAACGGAGGCGCAAAAAGTTTTGACATTGTTGTTCCATCGCAGGATTTTGTCTCAATCATGCTGAAAAAAGGAATGCTTCAGCCTATTGACCAGTCAAAATTTACAAACCGAAGCAAAATAAATCCAAAAATCCTTGAAAAAATTCCTTATGACCCTGAAATGGTTTACGCAGTTCCATATTATTTTGGCGCGGCGGGAATTTCTGTGAACAAGAAAAAAGTTCCAGACGGAAAATACGAGCGCACATGGAATATTTTTGCAGACCCCCAGTTTGCCGGACACGCCTCTATGATGGACGACTACCGCGAAGTTATCGGCGATGCCCTTAAATATCAGGGACACAGCGTATGCACAAAAAATGAGCAGGAACTGGAATCCGCGGTTGACCTTATAAAAACAAAATGGCTTCCGAATATTGTAAAATTTGACGCGGAAGGCTTTGGAAAGGACTTTGCGCGCGGTGACCTGTGGCTTTGCCAGGGATATGCGGAATGCATCTACGGCGAAATTCCAGAGGAAGAATGGGAAGAAACAATCGATTTCTTTATTCCGGAAGAAGGCGGACCTTCGTACCTTGACAGTATGTGTATTCTGAAAGATTCCAAGAATGTGGAGCTTGCGTCAGAATTTATAAATTATATTCATTTTCCTGAAAATTACGCGAAATTTCTGGATTTTTTCAGATTTCCGGATTACGTGAACCTTGAGGCGGAAAAATACCGCACAACAAAACCGATGTATCCTGCGGAAATAATGGAAAAATGTGAGCTTAAGGATGATATTGGAGACTGGCTGGACAAATATTATTCAATGTGGGAATCGCTTAGAATCTCAACAAACTAAAAGCTGAACGGATTTTTAGATGGCTGGAAAATTCAAAATTTCCAGCCATTTTTTTTTGACAAATGATATTTTTGCACTTAAAATTGCCTTATGAATGAACCGGATTTCCCTTCAATTTTAAACGCATTTTCTTCACCGATTCTGATTGCAAAACCAATCCACGACGGTTCTAAAGTTATCGATTTTGAGCTTGTATTTGC
>CAVGBY010000004.1:0-16707 GCA_963627355.1 uncultured Prevotella sp.
TTTCTAAGTTGAACAAGATACTCGGTGAATTCTTCCCAGTTTTTTTTGCTCGCCACAACATAATTCAAGTATGAACGGTAATTCGGGCGGTTTAAAATCTCTGTCACCGCAACAAAAAGAATTTTCCATTTTTCATTCTGAATTATTTTATAGGAAATTTTTTCATGGGGAGTTTCATTGATTCCGCAAAAATAGACCGGACGCGCGGAATTTTTTGTAGTTTCCTCTGTTTTTTCGCCCCATTTTCTTGTCTCTAGAATTCCTTCAAGACCTTGGTCATTAGTGTGGTTGTTTACAAGTGAAAAAACGTTAAAACCCGCATTTATCGCGGCTTCCGGATAAGACGGCAGCATATTGAAATTCGGATACGTTGAAAAAGGCAAGTTCTTGTCAACCGGCGCCTCGATGTTTGCAAAAGAAAAATCAGCCCTTGAAACAGTCGGTTTTATATTTTCCCAGATTTTGCTGTAATCTTTCATGTTGAAATTCTGTCTGTGTGCCATAATGTCACCTGCAAAAAGAAGTGTAATCCGCTCAGGCTCCTCTATGGCTTCTTTTTTAGGAATCGTGCTGCATGAAAAAACAAAAAAACTGAAAAATGTCACTGCATAAAAAAATCTAAAATTCATTGATACTGCAATTATACCATACCTATCATTAGTAGAAAAGATGGATATATCTATTGAATTTTTTGAAAATTTGATATACTTTTAAACGGTTTAGATGTGGAAAGATTATGGCCGAAAAAGAAAGCAAGCTTCAGAAAATCATAGAACTTGAGTTAAAACTTGATGAGATAAAAGACGTTGATGTCCTTCTTGAAAGGATTCTTTCAGAGTCAAGAAAAATTGTTAATGCGGATGCCGGTTCAATTTATGCGGCAGAAGGCGGAAAGCTTAAGATTAAGTATGCGCAGAATGATACACAGTTAAAAGAGTTGCCGCCGGGTGAAAAACTTCCGTACCTTTTTTTCTCTTTTCCGATAAATAAGAAATCGATTGCAGGTTATGTTGCCTGTACAAAAGAAACTCTTTCAATAGATGACGCGTACAATATTTCAGAAGAAAAACCATACAAATTCAACCGTCAGACTGATTTGACAACAAACTACAGGACAAAATCGATTTATACGGTTCCGCTTGTGATGAACAACGGCGTTCTTCTTGGGGTTCTGCAGATTATAAATAAACTTGATGAAAGCGGATGCGTTGTAAAATTTACAGAAGAGGACGGAACTTATTTAAAGCACTTTGCTCTTTCTGCGGTTCGCGCGTTGCAGCATGCGTATAACACTCGTGAAAACCACCGGAAAATGCTTAAGATGTCGGAATTCCGCGATCCAAAAGAAACTTTCCTTCATACGGAACGTGTTTCCAGCATTTCCCTTGAAATTTATGACCGCTGGGCGTTTGACAAGAATATTCCGGAAAATATACGACACACTTACCGCGATAATTTAAAGATTGCCGCAAAATTCCATGATATAGGAAAGGTTGGAATCTCCGATTTGATTTTAAAGAAACCCGGACGCTTTAATGACGAGGAGCGCCAGATAATAAAAGGGCATACCTGCATTGGAGCGCAGCTTTTTTATCCTCCGGAAACAGACGTTGACATTATGTGCAGGGATGTGGTTTTGTGCCATCACGAACGTTTTGATGGCGGTGAAGCTGGTTATCCTGGAAAAAAATATTTTGACGGTGATTATGTGGATTTTCAGATTGGACTTCCTGTTGAATCGTCAACTCCTTTAAAAGGCGAGGAAATTCCGCTGGCCGCGCGAATTGTTGCTGTTGCAGACGTTTTTGATGCGCTTTCACATAAAAGGTGCTACAAAGAGGCATGGTCGCTGGATGACGCTTTTGCAGAGATTCAGAATTGTTCTGGAACGCAGTTTGATCCGGAGATAGTCCTTGCGTTTATGAAAGTCCGCGAGCGTGTTGAAAAAATTCTTATCAACTACCGCGACGAAGAAGAGTAGACATAGCTTTTTCAAGACAGATCTTGAATTTTTCGAGCATCTGGGGACTGTAGTTCTTTCCTTTTTTTCCGCCAAATCCAAGCGCCGCAAGCTGGAAATTCAGATCTCTGTCCTGCAGCCTGTATTTTATGTTGTTCTTGTCAAAAATCGTTCCGCGGTCATTTATTGTAACAATACCTTTTTTTACAAGTCTTTCCGCAAGAAGAATGTCTTTTGTTATGACAAGAGTTTTTTCATCGGCATTGCTAAAAATATAGTTGTCGGCGGCGTCTTTTGCCTGTTCGCATACGACCATCTCATATTCATCGGATTTGTTGCCTATATCTTTATTGGCAACTACTTTAAGCTTTAAGTTGTTTGATTTGCAGTAGTCAACTATAAAATTCAAGGCGAGTGTAGGGCAGTTGTCTCCATCGATAAAAACAGAAATCATTTTAAGACCTTGTCTATTTTTTCGATTAATGTTTTTGTGATTCTGTCGGCTTCCTCGTCGGCTGTGTTGTTTTCCAGAGCGGCCTGAAATTTCAGCGAGCGT
Source organism: uncultured Prevotella sp. (assembly GCA_963627355.1). GTDB lineage: Bacteria > Spirochaetota > Spirochaetia > Treponematales > Treponemataceae > Treponema_D. The sequence goes on from CAVGBY010000004.1 coordinate 2,517, forward strand.
CCTTTTGCCTTGTAAAGCTCATCGCTCAGCATTATTCCTGCAAGAATTGAAATTTTCAATGGGTCTGACAAAGCGCCGCCTGCTTCAATCTGATTTACAATCCTTTTGTAATAGCCAAGAATTTGCTCAAGATAACCGGTGTCTTCATCTGCTTTGATTGAAAAAGATGTTCCTAAAAGATCTATCTGAAGTGTGCCTTTTGCCATAAAAATTGATTAGAAAATATCGAACTGGCCGTTTTCGTCTTCGGCTGGCGATTGTTCAGGAAAATTCTGCTGGCTCGGTGCCGGTTCATACTGCTGTTTTTTTTCTTCCTGATGAAGTGGCTGCATTGTGTTGAACTGGACAGGTTCTTGTGTTGTATTAAAATTTTGTTCCGGCTGAATAAAATCCTGCTGGCTGGAAACTGCCTCTTTTTGAATGGCGATATTTTCCTGTGTCTGGATTTGTTCTGCGTGATTTACATTCTGCTGGTTTGTCTGCTGCTGCGAAAGTCCGTTCTGGACTTGCTGAACAGTATTAGAATTATTCGGAGAAAAAGAAACTGCTTGACCGGCTGCCTTCAGTACAGAATTTTCTATTGAATTCAAACGGTCAAGCGCTTTTAAGATTCCGCTTTCGATTTTGTTCTGGTCTGATTCAAAAGTTGAAAGTTGCTCCGACTTGCTGGAAAGCGCATTTGTGAGCTCAGAGCATTTACTGCGCAGAGCATCGTTTTCAGCCTGTAACTGTGCAATTTTTGCAACAGCACTTTCTACTCTTTGTTCAAGAAGCAAAATCTGGTCAAGCGAAATCATAGTGAATTTCCTTATGCCTTCAAAGCGTTCTTTGCAGCTTCTACAACTGCCTTGAATGCTACAGGATCTTCAATAGCCATATTTGAAAGTGCCTTACGGTTCAATGTAATGCCAGCCTTTGAAAGACCGTCGATAAAACGTGAATATGTAATACCTTCGTCTCTTACAGCTGCATTGATACGTGCAATCCACAAAGCGCGGAAGTTGCCTTTGCGGTCGCGGCGGTCAACGTAAGCATGGTTCAAAGCCTTTACAACAGCGTCTTTTGCTGGTTTGTAGTTTGACTTTCTGTCACCGATAAAACCTTTTGCAAGTTTTAAGATTTTTACACGGCGATTCTTTCTTTTTGTTCCGTCTATTGCTCTTGACATATTCTATACTCCATTAACCGTATGGCAACATCTGCTTACGGATTTTCTTTGCGTCAGCTTCTGCAAGGATTCCTGTTTCACGAAGCTGTCTCTTTCTTTTTGGTGAACGCTTTGTCAAAATATGACGAAGGTTCTGTTTCTTGTACTTGATTTTTCCGCTGCCAGTTGTTGAGTAACGTTTTGCAGCAGACTTCTTTGTCTTCATCTTAGGCATTTCATTTACCTCAATTTTTTTATTTGGCTTTTGCTGAGATTGTCATGGACATTGTTTTTCCATCCATTGCTGGCTGTTTTTCCATAACATACGCTGAAGTAAGCCTTTTCAAAACTTCATTCAGGACATCGTAGCCGAGTTCTGTGTGGGCAAGTTCACGTCCGCGGAAACGGATTGTTACTTTTACCTTGTCGCCCTCGTCAAGAAATTCCTGTACATGCTTGGCTTTTGTATCAAGATCTCCAGGTCCAATCTTAGGCTGCATACGGATTTCTTTTAACTTTAGTACCTTCTGATTCTTCTTGGATTCTCGGAGCTTTTTTTCCTGTTCGAATCGGTACTTGCCAAAATCAAGTATTTTACAAACCGGTGGGTTAGCATTTGGACTCACCTCAACAAGATCAAGATCCTTTTCCTTAGCCAATTTAAGAGCTTCCAGTGTAGGGACTATTCCTTTTTGGTTGCCCTCTTCATCGATAAGTCGAACCTCTCGGACGCGGATCATTTCGTTTATCCTTTGCCCTTTGTTGTTGTTTCTGTTGTCTTGGTATGCCAACTATCCTCCTCGTGTTTGAAAAACACAAAATACATATAAACGTAATTATCATTATATATGAAAAAAGTTTGGTGTGTCTATATTGAAAAAATAAAATCCCGCAGAAAATTTAAGTTGCCCTTATTCGCCGCGGGATTTTGGCTTTTATTCTCTGTTTTTTAGCCAGCGGTTGATTTCCTGATATTTTGTCATCAGCGCGTTGTGGACTTTTGCTGAAATGTATTCATGGACTGCGTTTTTGCTTATGTTGTCGTAGTCGTATGAGCCTTCGAGCGTGTCATATATTTTTACTGAAACAGGTTCTTTTCTTATGATTTGATTTGTTTGCGTGTCGTAGATGTAGATGTTGTATGTTCCGCTGAATGAGATTTCTGTTTTTGTCGGGGTTGAAGCCGCAATCAGTCCTATTACGCCAACGATGTCTGATGTGATTCCTATTCCAAGGTATACATCTCCCAGAAGGTCATAGGTTTCATTCATTGTCTCTGCATTTGAGTATTTGTTTTTGTCAAAATTCATATTTTTGCAGGCTATGCCGCAGATTGTTAATATGATACCTTCGCCTAAAAGACCGCCACCGATTCCGGCTTGAACTCTTTTCCGGCCTGCGTTGTCATCCCATAAAAATTTGTTTTGAGCAACCTCGATAAATGTCGCGTATCTGTGTGAACTTTTGTAAAGCGCAAGTTCCTGCAGGGAATAAATTCCAAAGTACGCAGATGAGTTGTCCTGTGCGATCCGTGCTGATTCAAGGTTGAATCCTAGGTTACGCAGACTTTTTGTGTCCTTTATGGCTTTTGCCTGCGCAAATTCTGACAAGACATCATCATCATCTGTGGTGGTTGAAAGAGTGTTGGAATCAATCTTAAAACCAATAAAATCCATGGTCGGCTGGGAATTCACCTCAGTTTCGATTTTTGTCAATTTTACTGACGGTGTTTTGATGGCAGTCGCGCAGCTTGTAATAACGATACAGGCAGACGACAGAACTGCGATGAAAATTGAGTTTTTCATACAATCTCCAATAAAAAGTCAATGAGGAGGTTTGCAACGCAAACTTGTGAATAAAAACTTTGACGCTATTTTAGGCAAGTTTTTTATTACATCTCCTGAAAATTTGATTCTTTCAGTTTAATTTCGGGGGGGGGGGGCGTGTCAATATTCCGATTTTTGGCAAAATTGTGTTTTTGGATGTTGTAAAAGTGTTTTCGTGGTAGTATCTTTAGATAAACCTTGATTGGGTGAATTTTATTTTTGAAGGTTTATTATGGATTTTATTAAAAATTTAAGGGACAAGGCCAGAGCGGCTGGAAAAACTATCGTTCTTTGCGAGGGTGAGGATGCCCGTGTTGTCGAGGCGGCTTCTTCTATCGTAAAGCTGGGGATTGCAAAAATTATTCTTCTTGGAAACAAGGCTGAAATTGAAAAATTTGGCTTTGACATGGAAGGTGTAAAGATTGTTGATCCTAATTGCGATGAAAATGCCGACAGATATGCTGAAATTTTGTATAAGGCCCGCGAGGGAAAAATAAACAAGAAAACCGGTGCTCCGGAATATGCTGATGTTGCCGCCGCAAAGGCCGCCGCGCTTAAGGATTTTACAATGTACGGCGCTTTGATTTTAAAGGCTGGTGATGCGGATGGTTTTGTTTCCGGCTCGTGCCATTCTACAGCAAATACTCTTCGCCCGGGATTGCAGGTTATAAAGACTGCTCCTGGAATAAAGACTGTTTCTTCCTGCTTTATCATGGTTGCACCGCCGACTGGAAATAAATACGTTCCTGATGGAATTGCGGTTTTTGGCGACTGCGCTGTAAATATTGAACCTAGTGCGGAAGAGCTTGCGGACATTGCTGTCGCTTCTGCAAAAACTGCAAAGGCTATCGGTGGAATTGAGCCGAAAGTTGCGATGCTTTCTTTTTCTACAAAAGGTTCGGGAAATGATTCAAAATTCCATGACACAGTTTCTAAGGTTCAGAAGGCCACTGAACTGGCAAAGGCCGCGGAACCTGAACTTGAGATTGATGGTGAATTCCAGTTTGACGCGGCGGTTGCTCCGGAAGTCGGCAGCCTAAAGGCTCCGGGAAGCAAGGTTGCCGGACACGCGAACACGTTTATTTTCCCGAATATTAACGCTGGGAACATTGGCTACAAGATTTGCGCGCGTATGGGCGGATGGAAGGCAATCGGACCGGTATGTCAGGGATTTGCAAAGCCTCTGAACGATCTTTCCCGTGGCTGCAATGTAGAGGAGATAATTGATACTGTTGCTGTAACGGCGCTTCAGGCGTAGTTTTGTTTTTGCTGATTGACTGAAATGTAAAAGGCGGCGCTTTTTCTTTTGCGGGGAAGCACCGCTTTTTTTTATTCTTTCGGGCAAACAGGATTTGGCGTTGCAGTCGGCGGTGTCCGTGCCGCCTCCTTTCACGCCGTCTTCGTTCGCTGCCGGCAACATCCTTGTTGCCTTTTCGGACTTAAGGTCCGCGCTCACTTCGCTTCAAATCCTGTGGGTATTTAAAATAAAAAAAAGAACATCCTGTACGAGAATGTTCTTTTTCTGTTCTATAATTCTTTCGGGCAAACAGGATTTGGCGTTGCAGTCGGCGGCATCCGTGCCGCCTTCTTTCACGCCGTCTTCGTTCGCTGCCGGCAACATCCTTGTTGCCTTTTCGGACTTAAGGTCCGCGCTCACTTCGCTTCAAATCCTGTGGGTATTTAAAATAAAAAAAAGAACATCCTGTACGAGAATGTTCTTTTTCTGTTCTATAATTCTTTCGGGCAAACAGGATTTGGCGTTGCAGTCGGCGGCATCCGTGCCGCCTTCTTTCACGCCGTCTTCGTTCGCTGCCGGCAACATCCTTGTTGCCTTTTCGGACTTAAAGTCCGCGCTCACTTCGCTTCAAATCCTGAGGGTATTTAAAATAAAAAAAAGAACATCCTGTACGAGAATGCTCTTTTTCTGTTCTATAATTCTTTCGGGCAAACAGGATTTGAACCTGCGACCTCAACGTCCCGAACGTCGCGCGCTACCAGCTGCGCTATTGCCCGATAAAAAAACCTTCCATTTAGTTGGAAGGCTAGGCGCGAGTGACGGGGCTCGAACCCGTGATCTCCGGCGTGACAGGCCAGCGCGATAACCAGCTTCGCTACACCCGCGTGATGTTTAGAATAATATATGAGTGAAAAAAAAAGGTCAATACCTAAAATCGAAAAAAATGAAAAAAAAGTTATTTTTTTTAGTTGGTATATCTTGAAAGCGAGATTATACTTGTATGTGGACTTGGTTTCGGTTTTTCCATATAAATCCGTGGGGATAGATTTTTCGCAGTTGAAGAAAACCTGATATTCAGTCCAGAAAAATAACAGAGGTTTTTATGCAGTTGGATAGCAGAAAGTACGGATACAAGTTTGACAAGAATAAGTTTGAATTTTATTGCTGCAAAGAGGAATATCCTGAGCTTCTGGATTCGGAGTCGGTTTATGTTACGGGAACTTTTAACGGCTGGCTGAATACCGGTGATTCAGGCTGGCTGATGTCAAAAAAAAAGGAAGAAGGGAAGACTGTTTTTGTCCTTGAGAAAAATCTTGAGAATATTCTTGTTCCGGGGAATTCCGGATATCCTGAGTTTAAATTTTTTGGACTTTCGGAGAATTCCTGCCATCTTCTTGCAGAAAAAGTTGAGACACCGAACGTTTTTCTTGGAAACAAACTGATTCTTTTGAATGAATATGAGCTTTCGGACGCTGAAAAGTTAAAGAAACGCCCGGGAATTTTCAAGGAAATGGATGATTTTGACCTTGATTGTCCGGCTTGCCGTTCTGAAATCTCGAATTTTAGGCGGGCACCGGGAACAAAGGCACTTTTCCGCGGTTATCATCCATATAAAAAGTCCCGTGGCTGGATGGACACCGAAGACGAAAGAATCAGGCTTGTCCGCAAGGGGATGGAGCTTTACGGAATAAAATCAGACATCACTTTGTGCGGGTATGAGTCCGTCTCGTCTTTGGCAGAAGAAACCCCCTCAGAAATGATTGAGGATATGGAAAAGAAAAACAACCGTCTTTGCGTTGATATTGACTATAATCTTGTGTATTTCCATTCGGATGCGGCGGAATATCTGAATGCGCTTCAGAAAATCGCACGGTTTATGCTTGAGCATCCGGGGCCTTTTTATATTCATTGCCGGCTTGGTTCGGACAGGACTGGCGTTACGGTGGCGGTTTTTGCTGCCCTTTGCGGGGCGGGCTGGAATGAAATTGCCGAGGATTATGAAAGAACCAGCAACTGCGGAATAGGTGAGTTCAGGAACAGGAAACTTCTTCAGTACAGTCTTAAAAAACTGACTGGATTTGATCCTTCGGGCTCTAAGAATCTTGCCCATCTTATGCAGAGCGTTTTTATAAAGGAAAATATCTTGAATTCAAGGGAGATTGAGGCTCTAATCAAAAAATTGAATACAGCGCCAAGAAAAAAGGAAACTGACTTTTTTGATTTTGGCGGAAACCATATTTGTGCAAAGAAATCAGCGAATTAATATCAATTAATTTTGGGGGAACAAAATGTCGGAATCATGCGGACATAACTGCGATTCATGTGGTCAGGACTGCAAAAGTCGTGATATGCACGAAAAGCTGAGAGAGGGGAGTTCTGTAAAAAAAGTTATAGGAATTGTGAGCGGTAAAGGTGGCGTTGGAAAATCTCTGGTTACAAGCCTGCTTGCATGCAAAGTGAATAAAGATGGATTTAAGACCGCCATTCTTGATGCGGATATAACAGGTCCTTCGATTCCGGAAAGTTTTGGTGTTGGCATGAGCCGTGCGGAAAGCGACGGAAATTCCTTGAACCCGGTTCTTACGGATTCTGGAATTCAGCTTATGTCAATGAATTTTCTGCTTGAAAACGAGAATGATCCTGTGATTTGGCGCGGTCCTGTCATTGCAGGTGCGGTAAAGCAGTTCTGGACGGATGTTAATTGGAAAGATGTTGACTTTATGTTTGTCGATATGCCGCCGGGAACTGGTGATGTTCCTCTTACGGTTTTTCAGAGCCTGCCGGTTGACGGAATTATCATTGTCTCTTCACCGCAGCAGCTTGTGCGAGTTATTGTTGAAAAAGCGGTGAAAATGGCGAACATGATGAACATTCCGATTCTTGGACTTGTTGAAAATATGAGCTATGTAAAATGCCCGGACTGCGGAAAATCGATTACAGTTTTTGGAAAAAGCAATATTGAAAAAATTGCCGAGGGCTTTAATATTCCTGTCCTGGCAAAAATTCCGATGGAAGAATCAACCTCAGCGGCGGTTGACTCCGGCGACGTGGAAAGCGTAGACAGCGGATATCTTGACGATGCCGCGGCAAAGATTGAGGCTTTGCTGAAATAACTGTTTTTCCGGGATTTACTGTTCGTCCGGTCTTAGTCCGCTGACGAGCATATTTTCCGGAATTTTTGAAGGACGGCCGTCTGTTGTTACGGAAGCCCACGTCACATCGGCTTCAGCGCAGACAGTTCCGTCTTCTTTTCTGATTGTCTGGTGGAATTCGCCCATAACGTGCTTTAGTTTTGTAGGATAAGTTTCCACAAAAAGTTTGTCGTCAAGAAAAGCCGAGCCTTTGTAGTGAATGTCAATGTGTGTTACGTAAAGGTAATATCCGGCCGCGACAATTCCCTTGTAGTCAAAATTTGCCGCGTGAAGAAAATCCATTCTGGCGTGCTCAAGATAATTCAGATAAACCGCGTTGTTTACGTGGCTGTATGAGTCACATTCGTATGAACGTACAACAATTTCTGTTATGTGCTTCATTTTTTCCTCTTTTTTTAAGTTCAGCAAAAATATTATTGTTTTTTGTTCAGTTAGGCAATTCAGATTTATGGGCATTTATGCTATATTGAAAGAATGAAAAAGATTGTTTTATTCTTTGTTTTTTGTCTGACTGTTTTTTCTGGCTGTGCAAGAATCAGCGACAGGGTGCAGGACAAGAAAGAAAAGAAAATGCGGAAAAGTTCAGTTGAAATTTACAAAGCGCTGGATTCAGAGCGGAAAGAAAAAGACTTGGCTTTTGAGGAATATATTTCGTCGGTTTCGTTGCATGACAAGGTCTGCCAGCTTTTTATAGAAAATCTTGAGGGCGACACGGTTTTTGTTCCGGTTGAAAAGGATTTTATTCCGGGCGGCTACCTTTTTTTTGGATATAACCTTGCGGATTCTCCGGCTGGAATCATTAGATTTACGGATTCAATAAAAAGTTATTGCGCGGAAAAGGGTGTTATTCCTCCTTTTCTTGCGGTTGACCAGGAGGGCGGACTTGTGAACCGCCTGAAAATTGTGAACGGGCCACTTCCTTCTGCTGAAAAAATTGCGTTGCGGGCGGATATTGATTCTGCTTACAAAATTTATTCAGCCCAGGCCGAGCAGATGAAAAATCTGGGATTTGATATGAACATTGCTCCTGTTGTAGAGGTAAAAACCGCTGAGAACGAGCATTTTTTGGAAGGAAGAAGTTTTGGTGACTTTCAGAAAGTAAGGGAATTTGGAACAGCCTGCATAAACGCGTACGAGAACCATGGAATTGGAACAGTTTTAAAGCATTTTCCGGGAAACACAAATACTGATCCCCATACAGGACTTCCTGAAATTCTGCTTTCCGGGGCAGAACTGGAGGAAAGTCTGAGACCGTTTTTTGAGCTGAACCGCTGCGCGCCTGCAGGAACTTTGATGAGCCATGCCAGGGTAAAATCTGTTGACGGAAAAATTCCCGCGTGTTTTTCAAAAGTCTGGGTTTCGGAGATTCTTTGCGGAAAAATTGGTTTTAAAGGGATTGTCTTTAGCGACGATATTTTTATGGGCGCGCTTGCGTTGAACGGATTTCCGCCGGAGGAGGCGGCTGTAAGGGCGCTGGAGGCTGGCGTGAATGTGATTATGGTCAGCGAAAAGCGGATTTCCGGACCTGCGAAAGTTCTTATTGGCAAGGCTGAAAAAGACTCTGATTTTAAGAAATTGATTGATAATTCTTTTAGGAAAGTGATGGAATATAAAATCCGGCAAAATCTGGTTTCGTTTGAAAAAGATGAAGGCGGAAATTATTCGCTTGTTCCGGTTTTGCAGAAAGAGACAGTTGCGGCGCGCGTTGAAAAATTCAACAAGGCACGGAAAGAAAACATCGACATTTACATTGAAAAAATTGACTATGGCAAAAAAAACTGAAAAAAAATCCGCTGGAAAATTGCGGGGCAAAGATGGTTTTGAAAAATATTATTCAGATTTGTTTGGCGGACGCTGGGAAACTTTAAGGAATTCCCTTTTTGGGGAAAGCGTTTATGCTGAATGGAACGCGGGCGGTGTTGAAAGGTATTTTCTGGACCCGGCGAGCGTTTTTGCGGCGGCACAGCTTCCTGTCGCTGGCGGAAAAAAATTCCTTGATATGTGCGCGGCTCCGGGCGGAAAAACTCTTGTGATTGCCTCCCGGATGCCCGGGGATGCGGTTCTGGTCAGCAATGAGCGCAGTCCTCAGCGAAAACAGCGGCTTGTTCAGGTCTGCCAGAATTGTCTTCCTGAAAAAATAAATGCGCGGATAAAAATTTCATGCTCGGATGCGGCAAAATGGTGTACAACCCAGACTGAGGCTTATGACAGGATTTTGCTGGATGCGCCATGCTCAAGCGAAAGGCACGTTCTGCAGGATGAAAAATATCTTTCGGAATGGTCGCCAGCGCGGATAAAGTCGCTTGCGATGGAGCAGTGGGCTTTGCTTTCCTGCGCGTACAGGCTGCTTGAGCCGGGCGGATTTTTGCTGTATTCAACCTGCGCGCTTTGCCCGGCGGAAAATGACGATGTTGTTCTAAGACTTTTAAAGAAATTTGATGATGTGAAGTTTGTCTTTGAAGATTCCGAGCCTTGCGTGCCTGAAGACCTTGCGGATTTTTGCCGAATGGATTCTGTGCCGGTTCCGGAACGCACAAAATGCGGCTTCCATATTCTTCCGGACCAGAAGGAAAAGTGCGGGCCGATCTGGTTTACACTTGTGCAGAAAAAGGTCAGATAGTCCGGGATTTGAAGCTCGTGATGGATTTTCTTGTGTTTCTGGAGTAGCTTAGCCCCGATTGCCACGGAAAGACCGCAATGGAGCGTATGCGGAATGAGGACTTGCAGTAAAAGCGGGTCGCGCGCTGTTTCAACGTGCTTCCGAATTATTGACATTAACCGGTAATTTGAGTTACTATAAAGAACTACATTTATTTAACTTGTATTTTATTTTAAAGGAGATCCTCCATGTCAGGACATAGTAAGTGGGCAACCATTAAACACGCAAAAGGTATCGCTGATGCAAAACGCGGTAAGCTTTTCACAAAATTTATCAAGGAAATTTCTATCGCTGCAAGAATGGGCGGAGGTGATCCTAACTCAAATCCTCGCTTGCGTACAATTATTATTAAGGCGCGCGCGGCAAATATGCCTAAGGACAACATTGAGCGTGCAATCAAGAAAGGTACTGGCGAAGACGGCGGCGCTTCTTACGAAGAATTGGTTTACGAAGGATACGCTGCTGGCGGTGTTGCTGTAATGGTTGAAGTTCTTACAGACAACAAGAACCGTGCCGCTGCTGATGTCCGCAATATTTTTACAAAGAACGGCGGAAACTTGGGAACAACTGGTTCTGTTTCACGTATGTTCCAGCGCAAGGGTACAATTGAATACGATGCTGAAAAAGTGAACGAAGATGAAATCATGGAAGTTGCTTTGGAAGCCGGCGCAGATGACATTGTGAATGAGGACGGAGTTATTACTGTAACAACTAGCCCGGATGCTTTTGCCGCTGTTGCTGACGCTTTGAATGAAAAGGGTTTTGAATCACTTTCTGCCGAGGTGGGAATGGTTCCGGATGCATACACTTCTGTTGATGCTGAAACTGCCGCTAAGGTTCAGAAGCTTATTGATAAACTTGAGGACAACGATGATGTTCAGAACGTTTATCATACTGCTGAATTCCCGGATGATTTTAATCCGGAGGAATAGTTTCTGGATGAAAGCCGGAATCCGATTCTGGCTTTTTTCTGTTTTTTGTAAAGGGCTTCGTTTTTGAAGCCCTTTAAGTTTTAACGGTATTTTTATGGTGAATTCTTCCAGATTTTTTAATTCTCTGCCGGGAACGGAAACTGCGGAAAAAGACAGGACTCGGAAAAAGGTTCGGCGCGTTCTGGGAATTGACCCCGGGCTTGCGAATACTGGTTTTGGAATTATTGACTGCTGCAGGAACAAGTACCGGATGATAGGTTATGGCGTTATAGAAACTTCCAGCGCGGCCAGTCTGGGGGAGAGGCTTCTGGTGATTTACTCGCGGCTTCAGGCGGTTATTGATGAGTTCAGACCGGATGAGGCTTGCATGGAGGAGCTTTTTTTTGTGCGGAATGTTACAAGCGGAATCAGCGTTGCGGAGGCTAAGGGGGTTGTTACCTTGTGTCTTGCTCAGAATGTGATTCCATTGGAAGAATATAAGCCGAACCAGATAAAAAAGGCGGTTACAGGAACTGCGGGGGCTGACAAAGAGCTGGTTGAAAAATATGTTCAGATTCTGCTGAATCTTGAGGTTGCCCCGAAACCCGACCATGCGGCGGATGCGCTTGCGTGCGCGATTTGCCATCTTCATTCAAGCGGGGATCTGGGTTAGGGATTGGAAACACGCCGGAGGCGGCCACCACAGCGGAGTTTGCTGGGCAAACGAAACGAGGAGGCTGGAGCGCCAGCGGAATGTTGGAAAGCCCGGTGCGGAGCGCAACCCCCGGAATATGTTTCATTTATAAAACCGCTCAAAAAATTACCTGATAAACATCGCGTCTCGACGCAAGCTGTCGCTTGCTAACGAGTTTACATCGTAAACTCGCACAAATAATTTATCTTATGAACATGGCATCTCCATAACTAAAAAATTTATAATGCTGCTCGACGGCTTTTTGGTAGGCGTTCAGGATGTGTTCGCGGCCGGCGAATGCGCTTACAAGCATAATCAGTGTGCTTTCCGGGGTGTGGAAATTTGTGAACATCTGGTCGATGACTTTGAATTTGTAGCCCGGATACATAAAAATGTGTGTGCTGGATGTTCCGGCCTTTACAGTCCCGGTTTCGTCGCAGGCTGACTCAAGTGTCCGGACAGAAGTTGTTCCAACGGCCAGAATCGGGCGGCCTTCTTTTTTTGCCTGGTTGATTTTGTCGGCGGTTGTCTGTGGAACGGTAAAAACCTCCTCGTGCATTTTATGGTCTTCGATTTTTTCTTCGCGGACCGGAAGAAATGTTCCGAGTCCTACGTGCAGGGTTACAAACTCGCGTTCAATGCCTTTTTCGGTTAGGCGGGCAAGCATTTTTTCTGTAAAGTGAAGTCCTGCTGTAGGGCAGGCGGCGCTTCCTGTTTCTTTTGCGTATACGTTCTGGTAGCGTTCTGAGTCTTCCTCGGTGTCCTCGCGTTTGATGTACGGCGGAAGAGGAATGTGCCCGTTTTTTTCAAACCATTCTTCTGTGATAGGAAAATCAAAGTGGAGCGCGCGGAATTCTGTTCCGTTGTTTTCAGTGTGTTCGATAATTGTTCCGGTTGAGCCGTCCGGAAATTTATAGCGCATTCCGGGTTTCTGTTTTTTTGCGCCTTTTACCATTGTGTTCCACGTGTTTCCGGTATGGCCAATCTGGTTCAGGAACATAAATTCCTGCTCGCGGCCGGTTGTTTCCTTTATTCCGTAGCAGCGGGCGCGTCTTACTTTTGAGTTGTTAAAAATCATCAGAGTTCCGGGAAGAATAAGGTCTGGAAGGTCATCCATTTTGTGGTGCTCAATTCCGCCTGTTTTTCTGTCTAAAAGCATAAGCTTGTCCTGGCCGCGGATTCCGCTTGGATGCTGGGCGATAAGTTCTTCTGGCAAATTAAAATCAAATTCTTTTAGTAGCATATTTTTCTCTTTTTTTATTCAAACAGCGTTTTTTGCTGCTCCTGTTTTTCGGCGGAAGTTCCGTCGTATTTTATTCCAAGATGGGCGTAGCCTTTTTCGGTTACAGTTCTGCCGCGTGGGGTGCGCTGCAGGAATCCGCATTGAATCAGGTATGGCTCGTAGTAGTCTTCAAGCGTGTCCTGGCTTTCTCCGATTGAGATTGCGAGCGTTTCTGCCCCTACAGGACCTCCTCCGAAATTTGTTATTATTGTGCGGAGAATCTCGCGGTCAATCCGTTCTAGTCCAAAATCGTCTATTTCAAGTCGGTTTAAGCCTGCCTTTACAACGCCAAGAGTGATGGAGTTTTTTCCCATTACGGTAGCGTAGTCACGCATTCTGCGCAGGACCCGGTTTGCGACACGGGGAGTTCCGCGCGAGCATTTTCCCATAAGAAGAGCCGCGTCTGGTTCAACTTTTACGTTTAAAAGTTTTGCGGAGCGGTTGATTACAGCGGCAAGTTCCTGCGGACTGTAATATTCAAAGCGCTGTATGATTCCAAACCGGCTTCTGAGCGGGCTTGCGACTGCCCCGGCTTTTGTTGTGGCGCCCACGAGCGTAAACCGTGGAATTGGGATTCTTACAGTTCTGGCCGCGGCTCCCTGACCGATAATCCAGTCAAGCTCGTAGTCTTCCATTGCAATGTAAAGCATTTCTTCGATTGTGTGCTTTAGGCGGTGGATTTCATCTATAAAGAAAACTGTTCCTTCTGTGATTGTTGAAAGAATTCCCACCAGATCTTTTGGTTTTTCCAATGCAGGCGCGCTGGTGATTTTAAAATCTGAGCCAAGCTCGTGCGCGGTAATCTGCGCGATTGTTGTTTTTCCAAGTCCCGGAGGCCCGATAAGAAAAAGATGGTCCAGCGGTTCTTTTCGTTCTTTTGCAGCGTTTATAAAAATATCAAGGTTTTCGCGGACTTTAGACTGGCCGATAAAATCATCTAAAAGCTGAGGGCGAAGGTTTATTCCCTTTTCAGTGTCGTCATCAAATCCTTCTAAATGCTGCTCGGAACGCACGATGTGAAGAAACTGGTCGTCTGTCATTTCTATATCTTTTGAAGTCATCGCGCCATCTCCATAATTGCCTTTTTGAATACAGAATCTTCTTTTTCAGCCTGGGTTTTTGCTGAGAAATCGGCTTCTTTTGAAAAATCTGCCGCAATTTTAGCGACGGTCTTTTCAACTGCAATGCGGTCGTAGCCCATTTCGCAGAGCGAGGCAATAACGACTGAAAATGCGTTCTCTTTTTTTACAAGAATTGTCTCGGTTTCTGGAACTGTGAGTTTT
>CAVGBY010000004.1:16717-26108 GCA_963627355.1 uncultured Prevotella sp.
TTTGCGGCAGTTTTTTTTCCGACGCCGGGAATTTTTTCAAGCACGGAAACTTCTCCTGATTCAAGGACGGAAACAAGCTCGTTTACGTTCACGCTGCTCATGATTTTTATTGCGGCTTTTGGTCCGATTCCGTCAACTTTTAAAAGGTCGAAAAACAGGTTGCGTTCCTCGGGTTTTGCAAAACCGTACAAATCCATTCCATTTTCGTAGTGGTTCAGGTATGTGTAGACTTTTCCTTCTGCGCCGACTGGAGAAAATTCGTTCAGGCAGGAATCCGGAACGCAGACGCTCCATTCAATTCCGTTTGTGTTGATGAAAAGTTGTCTTGGAAATTTTCCAGTGATTGTGCCGGTTAAACTGTTGAACATATTTTAAGTATACCTAAATTAGTTGTTCAAAGGAATAGAGAACAAGATTTTTAAACTGCTGGCGTAAAACAGGGTTGTATTCGGTTTTGCCCGCGCTCCGGTCAAATTGTTCTGCGGCTTCTTCTACGTAACTTCCGATTTCTGAGGAGGCCAGCGGAAGCCTTGCGCCAAGCATTTTGTTTTCAAGCTCCTGGCAGCGGAATGTTATTTTGCCAGAGAATGCGATTTTTAGGTTTGTGATTACGCTTTTTTCGGAGTCGGCAAGAAATGAGAATGTTGCGGAGTCCTCTGAAAGTTTGTGTTCCGGCCCCAGTCTTCTAAAAATGCTTACATCCCAGTCGTTCATAGGAATTCTGATATTTGTTACAACAAATCCGTCCGGAATTTCTGAAAAGTTGATGAGCGGCGAGTATTTTGTTTCGTTCGGGGATTTTAGCTCAAGGTACGCGTCCAGGGCTAAAAACGGTCCGAAAAGCGTGCATTTATGCGGACTTAAAAGGTTTCCGGCGATTGTTGCAATGTTTCTTACAAAAGGGTTTGCGACTGATTCAATTGCTTCCGGTAAAATTTTCGGCAGGTTTCGTTCGCCAAGCTCAAGGATTGAAGAAAGCGAGGTGCCGGGCCCGAATTCTATGTAGCGTTCGTGTTTTTGAATCTGCTTGAAGTCTTTTATGAGCGTTGTTGAGATACATTTTTCAGGCATTCTGGAAATTCCTGTGCAGGCGCCTACAATCTGGAGCCCTGCGATTGTTTTCATCTGATAGAAGAGGTCTGAAAGATTCTTTGCGTAAAAAATGTTGCTGTGTTTTTCGTTCAATTTTTTTTCCTTTTATCTTGAATGGTCTCTGATGTCTGCCGCATAGATTATTCCGTTTATCAGTGTGTCCATGTCTGTGCAGCACGGCGAAAGATGTTTTATCTGCTCGCGGATGATTGTCCGTGTAGGTTTTTGCTTGTCTCTAAGAATTGAGGCCGCGGCAAATATTTTTCCGGCGTTGCAGTAGCCGCAGAATTTTATTCCGGCTTTTGAAAATCCTTTTGAAATCCATGAGTATTCCTCTGATTTTTCATAATGCTCCAAAGTTTCAATTTCCTGGTTCATGGCAAGGGCGACTGCAAGGCGGCACGCGGGAACAGGCTCTCCGTTAAGCAGGACTGTGCATGAGCCGCATACACCACGGGCGCAGCCAAGTTTTACAGAGAACAGGTTCATTGAGCGGAGTACATCAATCAGCTTGTCTTCCGGGTTTGCCTGGACCATCGTTTTTTCACCGTTGATAATCATTGGAATATTCATTTTTCGCCTTCCTGTTCCTTG
This sequence comes from uncultured Prevotella sp., assembly GCA_963627355.1. Classification (GTDB taxonomy): domain Bacteria; phylum Spirochaetota; class Spirochaetia; order Treponematales; family Treponemataceae; genus Treponema_D. Next base: position 18,404 of record CAVGBY010000004.1, read on the forward strand.
ATTTCTGGAATTTCGTCTGATTCTGATTCAGATTCTGTTTCTGTTTCTGCTGGAGTTTCTCCATCTGTTTTTTGTTCCGGGATTTTCTCGTTTTCTTCAGGTTCTTTGTCTTCTTCGTCTTTTTCTGATGCTTCCGGGGCTTTTGTAAGTTCGTAAAGTTCCTGTTCGGTACAAGGAATATGTGTCACTGCTTTTTGCAGGGCCATAGAGAGAGCGGAAGAGAACGCCGCAGGAATCAGATTGTGTACAAGTTTTCCGATTTGGCACGGCGTTTCGTTTGAGCTTAAAAATGAGATTTTTATCTGGTCGCAGGAAACAATTGTGTCCTGGACAAGACGTTCCAGTTCCTGCTGGATTGCAAGTTTTATTGTGCTTTCCGCAGATTTTATTGAATAAATTTTTCCGCAGTCAATTGCAACCCAGATTCCTTTGATTTTTTCCTGATAGGTATCGGCGTTCAGGTCAACTTCTACAATTGCTGTTCCAAAGGATGAGGCCTGGTACGGATGCCCGGAAAATTTCTTTGAGTTCCACTGACGTTTCATCGCCGGGGAAAGCATTTTTTTTACGTTGATTGGAAGTTTTTCTTTTTCGAGTTTCTTTTTGATGTCCTCGCAGGCTCGTTTTAAAAGAACTGCCATAATGCTGATGTCGTTGCAGAAACTTTCGGGCATAAAAGTCTCGGAGTCCGCCGCATATTCAGTGTTTATGGAAATCTGGCTTTCCTCGATGTTCAGGATGCTGGAGGCAATCTGTTTCCAGATTGAAATAACTGAACTTGAGGGAGTAATCGCATCAATTCTCAGCTTGTTTTCTTCGTCCAAAGTTACTTCGATTTTCTGCTGGGCAAGCGAGAAATTTGTTCCGTAAAAACAGGCTCCGTCGTAAGCGCAGGAAAGACCGATTCCTCTTCTTGGGAGCGCAAAAAATGTGTGTCCGCCTTCCTTTTTTGACTGGATTGCGTTCAGCCTGTAGGAAGAATATTTCCTGTCAAAATCGCTCTGCTTTACGATTGCCATAAGCGCATCTGCCGGGCGGTTAAAATGAAATTTAAATGGCGATGTACATTCATGCTCGTTCATGCAGATATTTTTTATGCGGAGTTCTTCCGGCAGAATGTTTGTTTTTTCAGCAATCAGCTGAAGGTGGTTTTCCATTGCAAAGAACGCCTGGGAATCCATCAGCTGGGAATAAACTGAAGTTGGCGGATTGTCCGAAGAATGGACTTTTACCTTGATTATTACATTTTTTGGGTTGTAGAAACTGCTTGCGGCAACTGCCATTCGGTCCGCGATTTCCTGCGCAAAAGGATTTGAATATCCGGCATCGCAGTCAATATCTATGACCATCGCCTTGATTGTTCCATCCGCCTCCACTGCAGAGCGGATTTTTATGTTTGTGTCCAGTCCCGGGTGAAAAAAAGTTTTCTGCTCCTGCTTTGAAAGCAAAAGTTTTACAGGTTTTCCGGTAAGAAGCGCTGCCAATGCGGTCTGGGCGGCAAGAGTCGTGTTCCTCCAGATTCCGCTAGTGTTGTCAGTCTGCGAAATTGTTTTTTGTACAACAATTTTATCTTCGTCGATGTTCAGAACCTGGCTTAAATTTTTTGAAAGATACGAAGGCCATTGCGTCGTGGTCATTACATTCAGTTTTTGTCCTTCCTTGTAGCAGAAAACGCCGTTCGGCTCAATCCATTCCGGGCAGACTTCATCCATTGACCATGTTGAGGAAATATCGAACGGGCAAAGTTTAAATTCATCGTCTAAAATCTGCTGGTCGTCTGTGTAAGAAAAAAATCCTGCTGCCGCATTTCGCTCCGCTAAAATCCGCTGGGTGTGTTTTCCGGGATTTATGTTTTCAAATGCGTCTTCAATCTGGGAAGGCTGCGTGTAGCTTGATTTTTTTGTTGGTTTTGGCATTGCGTCTAGCGAGGGAGCCACATTCAGCATATCGACAATATCTGCGATTGCAGAGTCGTCCGGCGCGGAGTCTTTTTCCTCTGCGTCATCCTGCTCTGAATCATCTTGAATTTCTGGATTTTGCGGCAGGTTTAAATTTTTTATTATTTCGGAATGGTTCAGCTGCTGCGCGACTTCCTTTATTTCCGGGGAATCCATTGTTGTAATATCAAAGGTGATTTGAATTTCCTGCGCGATTTTTCTTACTTCAGAAAGGTCTGGACCTGCTACAATTCCGACCGGCTGGCCTTTGTAGTGGACTTTTTCGTTGCAGAAAATTCTTGTTTCAATTCCCATTGTCGATATAAAATTTTTTCCGGGAATATCGCGCGCCGAAAAAAAGTAATATCCTTCCGGCAAGTCTGAAAAATTGATGTTTGTGATTTTTCCGCCTGCCTCCGGGCTTCTTACAAGCGCCGCATAAAGCATATCGTCTTTCATGCAGTCAATAAAAAAATCTTTGGAAAGGTATGAATGTCTTTTGTTTTTTTTGCGTAAGATTTTTTTTGTCTTTGCATTTTTTTCAGTTTTTTCTACAGGCTGAGTTTTTTCGTTGTTTTTGTTTTCTTCAGGCATGGTTTTCGTTTCCTATTCTTGTAACTTCAGAAATAACTAGCTCTGACATTTCTTCTGTCATGTCAGGCCACAAAGGAATTGAGATTGTCTGGCTATACCGTTCCGCCGCCTGCGGATAATTTTCCGCCGTAAAATCCGGATAAAGCGTTTTCCAGTAAGTAAAATAGAACAGGGGAATAAAATGAACCGAAATTCCGATTCCGGCTTCTTGCAGTTTTTTTGCAAATTCCCCGCGGCTTATTTTTAGTTTTTCCGGAACAATCCTCATAAGATAAAGATGCCATGCGTTTCCTTCTCCGTCCGGCGGAAGTTTTATAAAATCAAGTTTTTTGAACGCCTCGTTGTATTTTTTTACGATTTTTATTCGTTTTTCATAAAATGACCCGGCTCTTTTTAGCTGCTGGACACCGATTGCCGCAAGTATATCCGGAAGGTTGAATTTGTATCCCGGCGCCACAATATCGTATTCCCAGCTGGCCCGCGGAGAAGTGTAGCGGTCCCATGTTGTTCTGTCCATTCCGTGAAGCCGCATGACCGTCATTCTTTCTGCAAGTTCCTTGTTCCTTGTGCAGACCATTCCGCCTTCCGCGGTTGTTATTGTCTTTGTAACGTAGAATGAAAAGACTCCGGCATCTCCGATTGTTCCGGCGTAACCGATTTCTGTGGGGCTTGGAAAAGCGTGCGCCGCATCTTCGATAACTTTGATGCCAAATTTTTTTGCAATCTGGCAGATTTTTTTCATATTGCACAAATTACCTGCAACGTGGACTGGAACAATCGCCTTTACGTTTTTTCCTTTTGGGGAAAGAAGTATTTCCTGAACTTTTTCCGGGTCTATGCTGTACGAATCTTTTTCAATGTCCGCAAAATATACGTCTGCCCCAAGATGTTTTGCGCACGCCGCCGTTGAAACGAACGTGTACGGTGTTGTAATCACCGCAGTTCCAGGGCCAATGCCGCAGGCCTCCATTGCAAGAATCATTCCGCTTGTGTTGCTGTTTACCGCAAGACTGATTACAGGCTCTTCTGAAAGTCCAAGTTTTTTCCGTTCTTCAAGCATTTCTGGCTTTGAATTCATCACCGCAGAAAAATCTTTTTCAAATTCAAGCGCGTATTTTCCTGTTGTAAGCCAGCCGGAATTTAAAACTTCCAGAACAAGTTTTTTTTCTTCTTCCGAAATAGAAGGTCTTGAAAAAGGAACTTTTAATGAATCTGCATCAGACATTGTTTTCTCCCATAAAAATCAAATCTTGTATTCCAGTAAATTTTAATCTTCTGCCGCCTTTAAATTTCCGCTTTTTTCATAAAACTCTTTAAGCGAAGGAAATTCTGAACACAAAACTGACAGAAGATAATCTTTGTTTCTATATAATACAGCATTTTCCGGTGAATTTTTCTGAAGCTCACAGATTGGCTTTAGTTTTTCCAGAAGATTTTTTAGCCGCTCCGGGTCAAAATCAAGATTTTTTAGTCTGAGGATTTTTGCGTATTCAGTTTTTGCAGGCTCCTCTTCTTTTAGCCAGAGCGGTTCAACAGAACGTTCGCCCTTTCTTTTTCCGATGATTTTAATTTCTATGTCTTTTTCCGGCTCCAGACCGCTGAATTTTATGATTTGTTTTGCAAGGTCAAGGATTTTTATCGGCTCGCCCATGTCTAAAAGATAAGATTCGCTGTTTTTTCCGACTCCGCCTGCTTTTAGCACAAGGGAGCAGGCTTCAGGAATTGTCATAAAATACCGTTCCATATCATTTGAGGTTACCGTAACCGGACCGCCGTTCTTTATCTGTTCCATAAAAAGCGGAAGAATTGAACCCCGGCTTCCAAGGACATTTCCAAAGCGCACGAACATAAATTTCTTTTCATTGCCGCCGGTTTCTAAGGATTTTTTTGCCGCGTCAAGAAGCAGTTTTTCGCATATCATTTTTGAAACTCCGTAAACGCTTACGGGGTCAACGGCTTTGTCTGTTGAGATAAGAACAAAACGCCGCACATTATGCCTAAGCGACGCATCCAGAAGATTTTTTGTGCCAAAAACATTGTTCGCGATTGCCGCCACAGGATTTTCTTCCATCATTGGAACGTGCTTGTACGCCGCGCAGTGAAAGACAACATCGCATTTTGTCTGGTTGATGATGTAGTCTGTGTAATTTCTGTCTATCATGTCACCGATAATCGGCACAATTGCGGCTTTTTCGCCAACTCCCTCTGCCTGGAGCAGTCTTAGTTCCCGGTCAATCTGGTAAATTGAATTTTCTCCGTGCCCAAAAAGATAAAGCCGTTCCGCGCCGCCGCTCAAAAGCTGACGGCAAATCTCGGAGCCTATTGAACCGCCTGCTCCGGTTATAAGGACTCTTTTCCCGCGGAGATATTCAAGGCTTTCTTTTAATGAGATTGTTACAGGCGTTCTTCCAAGAATGTCAAGCGGGTCGATTTCACGTGTCTGGACTAGATGCGCGGAGCCTGTTACTACCTGGCTTATTCCCGGAAGAATTCTTATGTTCTTGAATCCGCAGTTTTTCAGCAGCTCGTAGATTCCACGGATTTTTTCTACCGGCGCAGAAGGAATCGCAATTATCGCCTCGTCCTGGGATTTACAGCGCAGGACCGCGGCTATGTTTTCAATCGGTCCAAGAACAGGAATTCCTTCAATCTGGGTTCCTATGATTTTTGGATCATCGTCAAGAAATGCGCCGACTTTTCCGAAAATTTTTTTTCTTTTTATATCATCCGCAATTGTCTGGCCTGCAAAACCCGCGCCGATTATGTAAAGATTTTTTTCATTCTTTAAAGACATCTTGTAATTCCCGCTAAAAATAATTCTATCACAAGTAAACCAAAGTAAAAAGATAAGAATGTTCTAAACTCGGATTTTAATTTTGACGATATTTAAGAAGAGAAACGAAAATTGTGTGGGGTGCTTTATGGGGAAAAAAAATCTGCTGGCTGCGGTCATCTTTTTAGCTGCTGCTGCCGCCAGTTTTTCAAAAAGCCTGTCTTTTCAGATTCTTCAAAAAAACGACAGCCTGAACAGCGTCTGCGAGTCGGCTCTTGCCGTGGAGGACGAAATTCTAAGTTATTTTTTTGAGAACGGATACATTGTTTCAAATGTTCCTGCTGTTGTTTCAAAAAGCGATGCCCAGGATTCAAAATTTTATGACACAGCGTATAATGAGGCTGTTGAGGGAACTGTTGACGATTTTTGTCTTATAAAAATTTATTTTACCGGCGATGAAAAAGATAACAGTAAAATCTCTCTTGGAAATATGAAAAAAATCAGCTGGAAAGTTGTTTCTGTAAAAACCGGAAATGTTCTGGAGGATTCGTCTTCTGATATAAAAAATGGAATCAGCCAGAATGAGGCGGCAAATGTGCGTAATTTTGCGTCAGAGTTTGCAATGCACATTCAAAAAGTAATCAATAGGAAGTCATAAGGCAGGAAAATATGAAAAAATTATTTGTTGTAATTTTAAGCGTAGTTTTATGTGGAGCTATTTTTACTTCTTTTAGTCCTTCTTTGGATGGACGCGCGGTTGTGGCGCCGGAAGGTACAATGCCTAAAGGTGTTTTTGCGAAAACTGTCGGTTATCTTCCGGGGGACTCAATCAGCGTTACAAGTCTTTCCACAAAAAATACAGTTGATATTCTTGTAATCGGCTCGATTGATTCTTCTGAAGGTATTGCGATTTTGCTTTCTCCAGAGGCCGCGGAACTTCTGGGGCTTTCAAAAGATGCCAACAATGTTGTAAAAATCACAAAACGTTCTGGACAGCTTGACGAGGCGGTTGCCGGAACAGCGGTTATTGGCGGAGAAGTTGAAAAATCTGAGTCTGATATTGAAGATGTGGACAGCGGTTTAACCACGGATGCTGCCGAGCCGGAAGTTGCCGGGGAAAATTACGATGAATCTGCCGTTGAGGAAATTTCCGGTGAGAGCGAAGTTCCTGAAAATACGGAAGAGGCTGAAATTCCAGTTGAGGAAGGTACTTCTGAGCCAGAGCTAGTTGATACGGTCAAAGATGCATACGTTGAGCCGGCACCGATTGAAACTGAACCGGAAGTTATTTCGGAAGATGGTGATTCAGAGGAAATTCCGCTTGATGACGAAAATGTAAAAGATGAGAATCCTGCTGAAGAGTCCGTTAAGGATGAGCCGATAGAAGAAATCCCGGAGGAGAACGCAGAGGCGGAAAAAATTGAGGACACAGAAAACCTTGACAATGCGGAAAAAATTGAGGCGACGGAAGCTCCTGAAGTTATAGAAAATGAGACATCTGACGAACCGCTTGTGCCGGTAGAAACTCCTGCTCCTGTTGAGGAATGTCCGGAAGAAAACGAGCCTGATGAAAAATTAGAGGCTGTTGAAGGTGATGATTTGTCAGAGCCTGTTGAAGAAATTGAGGCGACAGAAGAATCTCCTGTTGAAGAGCCTGAGCCGGAAACTGTTGCAGTTCCTGTTGATGGCGAGGATGTTGTTTCAGAAGCGCCATTTGAAGAGGAGGCTGTTGAGGCAGATGATTTGTCAGAAATCAAGGAGCAAAGACTGGAGTCTGTAAAAGAAGATTCTTTGGAGGCAGAATCCGTTCCTGAGGAAAGTGTTGCCACAGAACCATTTGTTGAGCCGGAGGAAAATTCTGACGAGGAAAGTTACGAGCCGATTGTTCTTGTTCCTGCAGAATCAAATCCGCCGGTGGCAGAAACAGAAAAAACAGAAAATTCTGCCGCTCCGTTAAAAAATGAGGTTACAGAAAAAACTGCTGAAAATAAAACAGAAACAAAACCTGCGGTAAAGTCTGGAAAAACAAAGAATCCAAAGAGTTCGCTTGAAAAATATAAGGTTGCAAGCCTAAAAGACCTTGAAAGCGGAAAATATTACATTCAGATTGCAGTTCTTGCTGATGAGTCAAATTTGAAGGCTACTGTTTCTAAGTTTGAGGGGCAGTATCCGGTAACTTTGGTTCCACTTGCAAGCGGAAAGGCGACCCAGGTTATGATTGGTCCTTTGAATATGGACGAATATGGCGCAGTTCTTAACAGATTCAAAAAATCTGGGTATAAAGATGCGTTCCTTAGAAAAATAAAATAACTTGTAAAAAAGTATGTTGCATAAAACGCTCTTTCGGGGGCGTTTTTTTATTGTTTTTGTTGCGTTTTTTGCAATATTAAAATGAAAAAAT
>CAVGBY010000004.1:26118-28345 GCA_963627355.1 uncultured Prevotella sp.
GTGATAAGGTTAATATGGTAAAAAAATAAAAGTCGCACCTCTGAGCGCGAAAAATAGTGAGGTTATACAATGGGAAAGAAAAATCTTGATTGGGGTAATTTACCGTTTGGCTACATGAAGACAGACAAACGCTTTGTTGCAAATTTTAAGGATGGCGCTTGGGATAATGGTAAGCTTACAAAAGATAATATGATAAAAATCAATGAGTGCGCAGGTGTTCTTCAGTATGCGCAGACTTGTTTTGAAGGTCTTAAGGCGTATACAACAAAAGACGGAAGAGTTGTATGTTTCCGCCCGGATTTGAACGCCGCAAGAATGAAGAGTTCCTGCGAGCGCCTTGAGATGCCTGTTTTCCCGGAAGATAGATTTGTTCAGGCTGTAAAAGATACAGTAAAAGCCAATATTGGCTGGGTTCCGCCGTTCGGTTCAGGAGCGACACTTTATATTCGTCCTTATATGTTCGGTTCAAACGCTGTAATCGGTGTAAAGCCTGCGGATGAATATCAGTTCAGAATTCTTGTTACTCCGGTAGGACCGTATTTTAAAGGTGGAGTAAAGCCGATTACAGTAAGAATTTCTGATTTGGACCGCGCGGCTCCTCATGGAACTGGCGACATCAAGGCTGGATTGAACTATGCGATGAGTCTGCACAATATTGTTGATGCGCACAAGCATGGATTTGCGGAAAATATGTACACTGACCCTGCGACACACACTTATATTGAAGAAACTGGCGGCGCGAACATCCTGTTTGTTACAAAAGACGGAAAACTTGTTACGCCAAAATCAAATTCAATTCTTCCTTCTATTACGCGCCGTTCTTTGGTTCAGGTTGCAAAGGATTACCTTAACATTGAAGTTGAGGAACGTGCTGTTAGCAAGAGCGAACTTGCTGATTTTGCAGAGGTTGGTCTTTGCGGAACTGCCGCTGTAATCAGCCCGATTGGAAAGATTGTTGACCATGACAAAGAAATTAACGTTCCTGCCGGAATGGAAGAAATCGGGCCTGTACTTGGAAAATTGCGCGAAACTTTAACAGGAATCCAGATGGGCGAAATCAAAGCTCCAGAAGGCTGGGTTGTTGAAATAAAATAAAACGAATGAATAATTTATTTTGCTTCACTGCAAAATCCTGAGAAATTCAGGAAGGCAAGTGTTGGTTTTCCACTTCAGCTGGTTGGCCTCGCTTGCTTTTTTTTGTCTTTTCAAACTATGCGGATTTATGATATTTTAAGTGGACTATGTTTTTATTTTTAATTCTTTTGTTTCCTACAGTTCTTTATTTTTGCTGTTCTCATTCAAGTAAAAGAATATACGGATTTCTTGTTGCCGCGGGAACATTTCTAGGAATTCTTGCCAGCGGCGGCACTGCGCTTTTTTCTTATATGCACAGGATTCCGGAATTTTCAGTTGCCTCGAATTTCTTTTACTATTTTTTTAAGGAATATGTTCTTCCGCTGGTTTTGGTTTACGCTTTGTATTTTTTTGCAACAAAAGATTCTGTTGAATTCAGGGTAAAGGCATTCTTTCCGGTTGTCGCGGCTTTTTACGCGGTTTATATGCCGTACTGCGTGATTGCTTCTTCCAGTGCGGCTTTTTCGTTTTTCCAGCTTTTTATAAAGCCTGTTTTAATGCTTTCCATGGTTTTTATGGCAAGTTTTTTTGCGTATAGAATCTATTGTGCCGCGGTTTCCGGAAACATCAGAAAAATTGTGGTTCTTTCACTTTTTGCTCTTATAGTGCTTTTGGTTCCGCCTGCCTTGGAGACAATGGAACTTCTGTGTATTGCGCTTCCGGTTGTTTACATAGTTGCCGTTGTTTTTGCGCTTTTTGCTTTGGTCCTGTTTTTTATAAACTCAAGAAAAGCGGATAGTTTTATTTATTAGGTTAAATTTGACCTTGTAGAAAGTTTTATTAGAATTCACTAGTATAAAAATTAATCTTTTATTTGAATTTTTTTTAGGAGTTCAATATATGAAAAAATTTGCCAGCGGAAAAGTCCGCGAAGTTTACGATTTGGAAGATGGAAGAATGGTCATTGTTACAACTGACCGTATCAGCGCGTTTGACGTTATTCTTCCTACTATGATTACAGACAAAGGCAAGGTTTTGAATGCTCTTGCGAATTTCTGGTTTGACTACACAAAAGATATTGTTAAAAACCACATGATTTCTTCTGATTTAAAGGATATGCCGGCTGAATTCCAGAAGCCTGAATATGAAGGAA
>CAVGBY010000004.1:28464-39539 GCA_963627355.1 uncultured Prevotella sp.
GATATATGTTCGGTTCAATGTACGAGGCTTACAAAAAGGGTGAGCCGTTCCTTGGCCACAAGTTTGAAAAGGTATACCAGCAGGCGGAAAAACTTGACGAGCCGATTGTTACTCCTTCCACAAAGGCGGCGGAAGGACACGACATAAATGTTACTTTGGATTACATGAAAAAAGATCTGGGCGAGGAGCTTGGAACAAAGATTGAAAAAGCGGCTCTTGCAATCTACAAGAAATGCTATGACCACGCTTATAAGAACGGAATCATTATTGCGGACACAAAATTTGAATTCGGTCTGGATGAGAACGGCGAGCTGGTTCTGGGTGATGAGGTTTTGACCCCGGATTCAAGCCGTTTCTGGGATTTGAGCAAATACAAGGTCGGCGGAAGCCCTGCAAGTTACGACAAGCAGTTTGTGCGCGACTGGCTTAAAGAGAACAACCTTGCAGGCGACCCGGATATCAAGGAAATTCCTGCGGATGTTGTTGCAAAGACAAGCGCAATCTACAAGGAATGTGAGGAAAAAATCTGTCATAAATAAGTAACAAAAAAACGTTTTTTTTTATTGATTTAGCAAAGAAATTGAATGTGCTTCCAGTCAAAAGGCAAGTATTGGCTATGGTGAAGTGTTTTTTTTGAAGAATTATCTGCGGTTTTACTTTGTAAAATCCTCAATAATTCTTTTATGCCATTCGGCAAAAATCCGCAGAACATAAATGTTCTGCTCCGCGAGTTTTCTGACGAAAACCCGCCACTTCAAGGACGCCAAACTTGCCTTTTTCCTTCGCGTACATTCAATTTATTCCTTCTGAAAAAAAACTCGACGTTTGCCCTAGTGTAAAAATTGAATGTACTTCCAGTCAAAAGTCAAGTATTGGCTATGGTGAAGTGTTTTTTTTGGGGAGCCGCAGTGGGTTGGCGGAGCCTTTTGCGCCGTGGTGGAAGGGTTGCGCAGCAAGGCGAGCGTAGCGAGACCAAGCGTGAGCGGGCCCTGGAAGCGCGGTTTGCTGATGGAATTTGCGCCCTTAATCTTAAAATGAAATTGCATAAATATACAAAAATGTGTATTTTATTTATATGATAGTTATGAAATTCGGCGGCTCTTCAGTTGCCAATGCAGAAAGAATTAAGCATGTTGCCTCGATTATCAAGGCTTATAGGGAAAAGCGTCCGGTTGTTGTTCTTAGCGCGATGGGCGACACGACTGACCATCTTTTGGCGGCGGCGGATTTGGCGGTTACTGGAACTGTTGATGTTGCCGGTGTGGCGAAACTTCACGAGGAAACTGCGAAAGAGCTTGGAATAAATATTGAAACGATTGAGTCGCTTTTGGCGGAGCTGAAGCAGCTTTTGACCGGAATTTCTATGTTAAAGGAAATCAGCAAAAGGTCGCGCGATTATCTTGTTTCTTTTGGCGAGCGTATGTCCGTAAGAATGATGGCGGCTTACTTGAACAGCCAGGGAATTGAGGCGAAATTTTATGACGCATGGGATATTGGTTTTGTAAGCGATTCAAATTATATGGCGGCGGAACTTCTGGATGAGGTCTGGGAAAATATTCCGCGGCATCTGGGCGACTACGACAAGGGGGCGGACAACGCGATTCCGATTGTAACTGGTTTTATTGCAAAGGATAAGCGCGGAATTATCACAACGCTTGGCCGCGGCGGTTCGGATTTGACTGCCACAATGATTGGCGCGGCGATGAATGCGGAGGAAGTTCAGACATGGAAAGATGTTGACGGAATTTTAACGACTGACCCGCGTGTTGTAAAAGAGGCTAAGCCTGTTCCAGAAGTTACTTACGAGGAGGCGCAGGAGCTTGCCATGTTCGGCTCGCAGGTTCTGCATCCGCGTTCGATGGTTCCGGTAAGAAAGAGCGGAACGCCGGTCCGGGTAAAGAATTCCTATAATATAGAAAGCAAAGGCACAATTATTGTTGAAAAGCACAGCGGAAAAGTTCCTCCTGTATGCGCGATTACTTCTGTAAAGCATGTGCAGCTGATTGATATGGTTTCTAACCGTATGCTTGGTGCGGCCGGTTTTTTGGCGCATATTTTCAATAATTTCTTAAAGTGGAATGTCTGTATCGATGTGATTGCGACTTCTGAGGTTTCTGTTTCCTGCACTGTAAGCGGAAAGGAAAAACTTGAGGGGCTGGTTCAGGATTTAAGCAAGGCGTGCGATGTTTCTGTGCGCCGCGAGCGCGCGATTATAACTGTTATATGCGATGTTGAACATTCTTCCGCGATTCTTGCAGGCGGTTTTGCCGCTCTGGCGGATGAGGGAATTAATGTGCAGATGATAAGCCAGGGCGCTTCTAAAGTGAATATAAGTTTTATTGTGAATGACGATGAGGCTGACCGTACTGTTCAGATTCTGCACAAGGCGTATTTTGGCTAAAGGGGATTTTTATGAAGATTGCACTTGTTGGATATGGAAAAATGGGGCACATGATTGCTGAGTGTGCTAAAAATCTTGGACACGAAATTGTTGCGGCTGTTGATGTTGTTTCAGACGACGCGACTGTAAAGGTTGCCGCCGGCGACTACGATGCTGTTGCCCGCGCGGTAAAATCAAGCGGTGCGGAAGGCGTTATTGAATTCAGTCATCCCACAGCCGTAATGGGAAACATAAAGGCTCTTTTGCCGCTCGGACTTCCTGTTGTTGTTGGAACAACAGGCTGGAACGACAGGTACGACGAGGTGAATAAACTTGCCGCAAGCTGCGGTGGAACAGTAATGACTTCCTCTAATTTTTCGATTGGCGTTAATATGCTTTTTAAGATTGTCGCGGAAGCGGTAAAAATCATGGACCAGTGGCCGGAATACGATATTGCGACTTGGGAGGCCCACCACAATCAAAAGGCGGACAGCCCTTCTGGAACAGCGCTTACAATTGCGCAGACAATTCTTGAGAACACAAAAAAGAAGACAGAAATTGTGACGGACGCATTCCATGAAAAACCAAAGCCGGAGCAACTGCACGTTTCTTCTACACGCTGCGGCTCAATTCCCGGAACGCATACTGTATTTTTTGACAGCAAGGCGGACACGATTGAAATCACCCACCGCGCGCGCAGCCGTGAAGGTTTTGCCGTTGGTGCTGTACACGCGCTGGAAAAACTTTCAGACGCAGTAAAAACTGGCAGACTAAAAAAAGGCGCTCTCTACACAATGAAAGATTTGTTCTAATCTTCTTCTTTTGGGCGCAAAATACCACCGTAACGGGCTTTTCACCGTTACGTACGCACTTCGTGCTATCTCCATTGCTTCGCCTGCGCTCCGCAACTTGCCTGCGGCAAGCGGTTACAATCCCGCGCAGGCGGATTGTTTAACTTCTGTTCTTATCCCTAAATTTCAGACTACCATCAGAGAAAATCCTGCGGTCACAAAAAACTGGCCGGCAATGTACAGAATCATCCTAAAAAGCCGGTCCTGCGCGCTGGCTTTTATAAAAAATCCTTTTACGATTAATGCCTGTGCGGCTATAAAAATTGAGCAGCCCGCAAAAAGCAATGCTGAACAAAGCCGTGGCTGGCCAAAAAAAGTGATGATTGAGCCGTAGTGCAGAATCATAAGGGGAACCATAAAAATTACGATTCCTGCTGTTTTGACCGGGGATCTTTTTCCTGTTACAAAAATATAATATAGAACAAGCATTGCCGCATAGACTACGAATATTATCGCGGAAATCCAGACCGGCAGGCTGAAAAGTCTGAACGACGGACGGATAAGCATTATGTAGCACAAAAAACTTGCGATAAAGAATACCGCGCTTGTTATTACGTTTTTTCTTTTCTTTGGCAGAAATTGAAGGCAGGCTCCTGTCAGCCCAAAAATCACTGCGGCGGAAACAAAGACTATAATGTTCAGGGAATCAGGAATCAGCGGCACAAGAATCATAAGCCATGCCGCAAGAAGAAAGACATACAGGCACGGATTTGCTATGTATTCCATCAGACTGATTTTTTTGTGGTAGCCGATAATCTCGACAATCGCGCTTGCTATAAAAAGTGTTGTAAAAACCAGAAATAAAATATTAAAAATGCTCATAATTTACTAATTGATTATACCACGTTTTGTTGAAAAATAGGTTGTATTATTTTATAATTCAAGAAATATTTTGTTTTTCAAAATAGTCCTAATTTCAGGAGGATATATGACAATTTCTCAGATGCTCGGGCAGAGCGGTCTTTTGACTTTGCTGGGTATGGCTGTTGTATTCGCTTTTATAATCATCTTGGTTGTATGTATGAATATTCTTCATTGTGTTGTTCATGCGCTCAAGCTTGATAAAGACGAAGTAAAACCTGCTGCAAAAGCGGCTGTGAAGACTGTTGTAAAGCCAGTTGTTCCGGCCGCGGGTAATGCTGTTGACAAAAAGGCAGTGATTGCGGCAATCGCTATGGCGATTCGTGAAAAAGAAAACATCTAATTTATAAGAGGTAAAAATTAAAATGGCTAAAGTAGGAATTACTGAACTTGCAATCCGTGACGCGCACCAGTCGCTTCACGCTACACGTATGACAACAGCAGATATGCTTCCTGCATGTCCAATGCTTGATAAAATTGGCTATAAATATATTGAAGGATGGGGCGGCGCGACATACGACTCCTGTATCCGTTTTTTGAATGAAGATCCTTGGGAACGCCTTAGAAAGCTTCACGCCGCTCTTCCGAACAACAAGATAATGATGTTGCTCCGCGCGCAGAACCTTCTTGGCTACAAGCATTATGCGGATGATGTTGTTGACAAGTTTGTTGAGACAGCCGCAAAGAACGGTATCGGCTGCTTCCGCATTTTTGATGCCTGCAACGACCCCCGCAATATGGAACGCGCCACAAAGGCCGCGAAAAAGTCTGGTGTAGATGTTCAGATGGCTATTTCCTATGCTGTTACTCCATACCACACAATTGAAAAATATGCCGATCTTGCAAAAACTTATGCGGATTTTGGCGCGGATTCAATTTGTATCAAGGATATGTCTGGTCTTTTAAAGCCTTATGTTGCATACGATTTAGTTAAGGCTATCAAGGCAAAGGTTGATCTTCCTGTAGAAATCCATTCCCATGCCACAACTGGTCTTTCTGTCGCGACATTGCTTAAGGCTGCGGAAGCCGGCGCGGACATCCTTGATACTGCAATTTCTTCTATGTCTATGGGAACTTCTCACTCTCCTACAGAGACTGTTGTAGAAATGCTCAAAGGTACAGACATGGATACAGAGCTTGACACAAAGGCTCTTTTAGAGATTGCGGCTTACTTCCGTGAAATCAGAAAACACTATGCTTCACTTGAGTCTAAATTCCTTGGCGCGGATACACGAATTCTTGTTTCTCAGGTTCCGGGCGGAATGCTTTCTAACCTTGAAAGCCAGCTTAAGCAGCAGGGCGCGGGCGACAAGATGGATGAGGTTCTGGCTGAACTTCCGCTTGTCCACAAGGATGCAGGTTATGTTCCGCTTGTAACTCCAACTTCACAGATTGTTGGTACTCAGGCTGTAATGAACGTCCTTATGGGCCGGTATACAACAATGACCCAGGATTTTAGAAATCTTCTTGTCGGCCGTTTTGGAAAGCTTCCTGCTGACCCGAATTCTGATTTGGTAAAAAAAGCGCTTGAGCAGAACAAGATGGATAAGGTTGTTACCTGCCGCCCGGCGGATCTTCTTGAGCCGGAATGGGATAAAATGCTTGAGGAGTCAAAGAAGAACGGTGGCGACGGTTCAGACGAGGATGCTCTTACTTACGCAATGTTCCCGAATGTTGCTCCAAAATTCTTTGCTGAACGTTCTAAAGGCCCTGTTGACGCTGAAACAGCATTCGGTGCAAAGAAAGAGGAGGCTGCTCCAAAGGCGGCTTCTAATGGCGGCTCTTATTCAATCACAGTAAATGGAACTTCTTATAATGTAACTTCGGACGGAAAAGGAAATATCAACGTAAACGGAACTGCGTACAACGTTGCGTTCGGAAAACCTGGCGCTGCTCCAACTGCGGCTCAGGCTTCTGCGCCGGCAACCGCTCCGGTTGTGTCAGGCGGAACAGAAATTCCTTCCCCTGTTGCCGGAACACTTTTAAGATATGCTGTTGATTCTGGCGCTTCTGTAAAACGTGGTGACACAGTAATCATTCTTGAGTCTATGAAAATGGAGCTTGAGGTAAAAGCTCCTGCTGATGGTGTTGTGTCATTCTCTGTTCAGGCTGGAAGTCAGGTTGCCGCTGGTCAGCCGCTTGGATCAATCGGTGGCGTTGCCGCTCCTGCCGCGCCTGCAAAACCTGTGGAAAAAGCGGTTCCGGTAAAAGAGGCTGCTCCTGCTGCTTCAGGCGCTGGAACTCCAGTTGCTTCTCCTGTTGCGGGAACTTTGCTTAAATATGCCGTTGCGGAAGGCGCTTCTGTAAACAAGGGCGATACAGTTGTGATTCTTGAGTCTATGAAAATGGAGCTTGAGGTAAAATCTCCTGTGTCTGGAAAAGTTCATTTTGTGGCTGCAACAGGTTCTCAGGTTGCAAGTGGTCAGACTCTTGCTGAAGTTCAGTAAGGTCGGGTATCGCTAAAGTTATTTTTCGAGGAACATAATGCTTAATAATACAAAAACTGATACAAGAAAAATTGCTTTTATCATGCTTGTGATTATGGCTGCCGCTTCCGTTGTGTCTGTTGGAACAAAAGTTTTTGCCCAGGACACAGCGGCCGCGAAAGAACCCGCAGGTATGGAAAGAGTTATTCCAGGAACAGAGAACTGGAATGGAAAATATGATATTTCTGTAGGCTCGTTCTTTAGCAATTTGTGGCATACAACTGGTATCTACAAGATGATTCATACAGAAACCCCGGAAGAAATTGCCGCCGCTCAGGCTGAAAAAGCCGCAGAGGAAGCTAAAAAAGCGGAAGGCAACAGTGTTTTTGCCGAAACAGCTCCTGGCTGGCAGTATCTTCTGATGATTGCAATAGGATTTCTTATTGTTTATCTTGGAGCAGGCCGTGGTTTTGAGCCGCTTCTTCTTATTCCGATTGGTTTCGGCACGATTCTTGTGAATATTCCTGGCGCTGGAATGGGCAATGCTCCGGACGGAATGTTGAATATTATCTACAGCGCAGGCGTTGGAAACGAATTCTTCCCGATGCTGATTTTTATGGGGATCGGGGCAATGACTGATTTCGGTCCGCTTATCGCGAATCCAAAGACGGCTTTACTTGGTGGAGCGGCGCAGTTCGGTGTGTTCTTTACATTGTTCGGTGTTTCTCTGATGAACCTTATTCCTGGAGTTTTTGACTACAATATTCTTCAGGCCTGCGCAATCGCAATTATTGGCGGCGCGGACGGTCCTACCTCAATTTACGTTTCTGGAAAACTTGCGCCTGAGCTTATGGCGGTGATTGCAGTTGCGGCTTACTCATATATGGCTCTTGTTCCGATGATCCAGCCGCCGATTATGCGTGCCCTTACAACAAAGCGCGAGCGCGAAATCCGTATGGAACAGCTTCGTCCTGTTTCAAAGGCTGAAAAACTTTTGTTCCCGCTTGTCCTGTTGACTGTAACAATTCTTCTGCTTCCGGCCGCGGCGCCACTTATCGGTATGCTTGCGTTTGGAAACTTTGTAAAGCAGTGTGGAGTTGTGGAGCGTCTTTCAAAGACCATGGAAAACGAGATGATGAATATTGTTTCAATCCTTCTTTCTCTTGGTGTAGGAAGCCAGATGACTCCTGAAAAGATTATAAACGGACGTTCCATTGGAATCATTGTTCTTGGTCTTGTTGCTTTTGCTATTGCGACTGTCGGCGGTGTTCTTATGGCAAAGGTTATGAATCTTTTCCTTCCAAAAGGAAAGAAAATCAATCCTCTTATCGGTTCTGCCGGTGTTTCCGCTGTTCCGATGGCGGCGCGCGTTTCAAACAAGCTCGGTCAGGAATATGACCCTATGAACTTCCTTTTGATGCACGCTATGGGACCTAATGTTTCTGGTGTAATCGGAACGGCAATTGCGGCTGGTGTGTTTATTGCGACTTTTGCAAAATAAAATCTGCAGATAAATCATTTTGCTGGCTTAAGGGCGGACGCGTAAAAAGTGTCCGCCTTTTTTATGTTCTTGTAAAAGTTCGTGTCTGCCTTTATACTATACATTATGGGTGAGGAAACTAAGACAAAAAAATCTGCTGTAAAGAAAAACGCCGCTGTTTATGATGAGAACAGCATTCTTCATTTGGAAGGTCTTGAGCATATCAGGCTTAGACCGGGAATGTATATAGGTTCTTTGGGCGACGGAACTAATGAGAATGATGGAATTTATATCCTTTTAAAAGAAGGAATTGATAACGCTGTTGATGAATTTTCCCAAGGTTTTGGGGATAGGATTGATATTCAGATTACAGAGGAAGGCCGTGTAAAAATCCGTGACTATGGGCGTGGAATTCCGCTGGGGAAACTTGAGCAGTGCGTAAGCGACGTTAATACCGGCGCGAAATACAATAATTCAGTCTTTAAACAGGCAATCGGTATGAACGGCGTTGGAATCAAGGCAACAAATGCTTTGTCTTCTTATTTTAGGGCGGCTTCAATCCGAGATGGAAAAATGGCTGTTGTTGAATATGAGCGTGGTGTAAAAAAATCCTCCAAAACCGGGGCTGCAAAACCGGGCGTAAAAAATGGAACTTATCTGGAATTTGTTCCTGACCACGAAATGTTCGGAAAATTTTCCTACAATATGGAGATGGTTGAAAAACGTCTCTGGTATTATGCTTATTTGAATCCGGGGCTGCAGATTTATTGCAACGGCAAAGTTTTTGTCAGCGAAAAAGGTCTTGAGGACTTGATTACGCATGAAATGGACGGCGCTGAAAAATCGCTTTACAGACTTTTTGGCTATAAAGGAAAAAATATTGATTTTGTTCTTACACATACCGCAAGCCTTGACAAGGTGATTTATTCATTTGTAAATGGTCAGGTTACAGAGGATGGTGGAACGCACGTTACTTCATTTCTGGACGGTTTTACGCGCGGTGTAAATTCTTTTTTCAAGAAAGAATATGATGAAAAGGATGTTTCTTCCGGGCTGATTGTCGCTTTAAAAATTGGAATTGACAACCCGATGTTTACTAGCCAGACGAAAAATAAGCTTGGAAACGTTGAGATCCGTCAGCCGATAATTCAGGAAGTTCAGCTTGCTGTTGATGACTGGCTAAGGCACAACCCGGAAATTGCGGGTTCACTTGAAGAGAAAATCATCCGGAACATGAAGGCCCGCGATGAGATAAACAATGTTACCGCAAAGCAAATCCGGGAGGCGGAACGTTCTGCAACACTGAAAATTCACAAACTTTTGGATTGCCGTTACCATCTTCAAGATGGTGAAAAAGGCGCGAATTCAATGATTTTTATCACGGAAGGGGATTCTGCGACAGGTTCAATGGTCAATTCCCGGGATGTTTCTGTCCAGGCGATTTTCAGTCTGCGTGGAAAACCGGAGAATATGTTCGGGCGAAAGAAGACTGCGCTTTTTGAAAACGAGGAGTTAAAAAATCTGACTTTAAGCCTTGGTGTTCAAAAAGATGTTGAGGATTTGCGCTACAATAAGATTATTATTGCGACAGATGCCGATAACGACGGATTCCACATCAGAAATCTTGTGATGACGTACCTTCTGCTTTATTTTGAGGAGCTTGTGCTTACAGGACACGTATTTATTCTGGAAACACCGCTTTTTCGCGTTCGGAACAAGAAAAAGACAATCTATTGCTATTCCGAGGAAAGCCGCGACAAGGCTCAGAAGGAACTTGGAAAAGACAGCGAGACAACCCGGTTCAAAGGTCTTGGAGAAATCAACGGCGATGAGTTCGGTATGTTCATACGTGAACGCAAGGAAGGCGAAAGCGAGGATGTAGGAATGCACCTTACTCCAGTTACTGTTCAGGCTCTAAAAAATGTTCCGAAAGTTCTTGAATTCTATATGGGAAAAAACACGCCGGAACGCAGGGATTTTATCGTTCATCACCTTGCCTCAGAAATTGATGCCTAGTTTTTTATCAGAAAAAAGAGTAGAGGTCATAATTTTTAGTTATAAATAGTAGTACATATTGAAATACTATTTTATTTGTTGATAGAATCCAGCATAAAGTGAAATCAGGGGGATTTCTTTTATGAGAAACATGGAACATAAATATCTAGGAACTGCGGAATTCTATAAGCGTGCCATAAAGATTGCGATTCCGGTAATGCTTCAGCTGTTGATTCAAAATCTTGTTTCATTGATTGATAACTTTATGGTTGCCGGTCTTGGCGATGTAAAGATGAGCGGAGTTAATGTAGCCGGCCAGATTAACTTTCTTTTCCTGATTTTAGTAAATACGGTCTGTCTTTCCGCCGGAATTTTTATGAGCCAGTTTAAAGGCGCGAACGACAAAGAGGGAATGCAGCAGACGTTGCGTTTTAAGATTATTGTAACTGGAATTTTTGGGCTTGCGTATACGGTTGTTTCGTTTGTTGCGCCAAGAAACCTTTTTGGGCTGATGGTTACGCTTAACACGGATGCTCCGCAGATTCTTGACCAGGCTCAGGTTTATTCGCGGGCGGTTGCGCTTTCGTGGTTTTTTATGGTTTTTTCGCAGTCTTTTGCGTCGTCCTTGCGTGACATTGAAATTGTAAAAGTTCCGCTGGTGATTTCTTCGATTGCGACTTTGGTGAACACATTCTTTAACTGGCTTTTGATTTATGGAAATCTTGGCGCTCCCCGCCTTGAGGTTGCCGGCGCCGGTTATGCGACTGTCATTGCACGCGGCGTTGAACTTTTGCTTTTTATTTCCTACTGCGTTGCAAAACGGCCGCCGTTTATGTTTAATCCGTTTAAAATCTTTGTTATCAGATTTAAACTTTTTGGAAATATTTTTGCAAAGTCTCTTATGATTTTGTATTCTGAGCTTTTCTGGGCATTTTCGGAAACTCTTTCAAATGCTTTGTACAATACACGTGGCGGTGCGGAAATTGTAAGCGGAATGGCGGGCGGTTTTGTTGTCGCAAATCTGTTCTTTATCTGCTTCAGTGGAATTGTTACGGCCGCAAGTGTTATTCTGGGGCAGGAGC
>CAVGBY010000005.1:0-38207 GCA_963627355.1 uncultured Prevotella sp.
CGGCGTTCGTAAAAATGATAAACGGCTGGAAGATTCACGAATAGCATTTTGAGGAGCTGTGTCAAAAAAGAGTGGAATTAATATTTACAACTTAGCGCAGTTTTATAGTGATTATTTTTATGAAAAATTACTCACTATGTTGTACACTGATATTCAGGTGGCAAAAATGAAAAATTTTTTCATAGCGTTGGTTAAAAATATTACTTTAAATAAAATTCTTGTGACGGTGGCGGTTTTTCTTTTTGTGATGATTTTGGGTACAACCATTGCGGTAAAAGCAAAACCGCCGGCAGCTCCGGTTGTAAGAGCAGAGCCTCAGAAACCTTTAAAAGACACACTTTACTCTTATAAGAATCTTGGAAGAATCCGCGCTGTAACAGCCCCGGAAAAAGACAAAAAATCAGGAACGACAGTTGTTCTAACTCCGCTGATTTCGTACACAAAAGACGACAAGGAATTCTTTGAGGAACTTTCGCGAAAAAACGCAATGATAAAATCAATTTTTGTAAATTATTTTTCCGCAAGAACCACTTCCCAGTTAAAGTCAAAAACCGACCAGAAACTCAAGACCGAACTTTTATCCGAACTGAACGAAATTCTTGTGCTGAACAAAATCCAGGACATCTACTTTGAAGATCTGATTTTTTTGGATTAGAAGCTTGAACTTTTCTACTGAATAAACAAAAACGCAAAATTCCAATCCAAAATATATTTTTTCTGCAACATTCTGTATAATTCAGTGTCCAAAAACTGAGGAGGCATGATAAAAAATGAACCAGATAACATCCACTGCCGCACAGGTTATAATTTCAATTGTTCCAATCGTCGGAATCTGCTTTGGCGCGTTGATTCTTTTCTTCTATATATTATGGAAACACCACGAGACAAAACTTCAGATAAAGACAGGAACTTTTGTTCCGAACAAATTTAACTATGCGGCGTTCTCGTTGCTGACCGGACTTTTGCTTACAGGAATCGGATTTATTCTTACCGCGGTTTTTGCGATTATTGACGGATTTTCTTATGCGATTTTGGGCGGACTTTTGCCGATGGTTGTCGGAATCTGCCTTCTTATATTTTTCTACACATATCCTGATTTCCACAAGAAAGACTAAAGAATGCTTGAGCAGCTCGAAAGAGAACACATAAAAAAAAGGGATTTTCATCTTGTAAAAAGCGTTTTGGCAGGAAACAAAGACGCCTTTACAAAGCTTATGACGCTCTACAAAACCCGGATTTTTAACTTTGGAAAAAGTTTTTTCCACAACGAGAACGACTCCGAGGATTTTGTGCAGGATGTGTTCATCAAGGTTTTTACGCATCTGGATACCTTTAAAGGAAATTCAATGTTTTCAACGTGGCTGATGAAAATTGCCTACACTACCGCAATAAATTCTGTAAAAAGGGCAAAAAATTCTCTTCCTATTGAAGATGAAACAATAATTCCCGATTCCGCGTCTGTTACGCCGGAAGAAATTCAAATCAGAAAAATCACGCAGCAGGCAATCAGGGAGGCAATCAAGGAACTTCCAGAAAAATACGAAACCTGCGTGGAGATGTATTTTTACTACGACATTCCTTATCAGGAGATAAGCGAAATCACGGATTTTCCGGTGAACACAATAAAATCTCATATTTTTAGGGCAAAAAAAATATTAAAAAATAAACTGGAGAAATATTATGGAAAGTAAAATGAACAATAAATGCGAAAATTTTATGAATCAGTATCTTATGCTAGACAAGGGCGAACGTGTTCCGTCCAGAATTTCTATTCATCTTTTAGGATGCAAAAAATGCCGGGAACAGATAAAACTTTTAAGACTTGCTGAAAAAGAAATTTCCGCGCCGCTAAAAATTGAAACTCCAGTTACAGACGATTCAATTCAAAAAGTTCTTTCCCAGATTAAGGTTCAGCAAAAAGACAGATTTTACAAGCCGCTTCCTTTTGCCGGATGGATTATCGGCGGAATTCTTATGATTACACTGCTTTTCAGCTCGCTGTTTTCAACTCAAGACATCCAGAGCCGCTCGCTTTCTATCTGGTATGCGCTAACAATCGCCGGCTGCGTAACAGCCTACAGCGCTGTTTTTGTGTGCAGCCACATTGACCTGTTTATCAAAAAAATTTCCACTGTGGCAAAAAAGATTTCGTAGGATTTCCTGTTTTACTTCCACAAGCCGGCAGGGTTTACAGTTTTTCCAAATTTGTAGACTGTAAAATGCAGGTGCGGTCCGGTGCTTAATCCGGTGCTGCCGACAAGCCCGATTCTTGTGTTTGTGTCAACCCATTTTCCACGTGCCACAAGCTGCTTTGACATATGTCCGTACAAAGTCTTGTAGCCAGAATGGTGAGTCACAATCACGTAGTTTCCGTAGACATTATTGTAGCCTACAGAAGTTACAGTTCCGCCAAGAGCCGCATAAACCGGAGTTCCCTGTGGACAAGCCATATCAACCCCGGAATGGTAAGAACGTTTTCCGCTAAAAGGCGAGCTTCTCCATCCATAGTAAGAAGAAAGATAATAACGCGAATGAATCGGTTTATGGAACAAATCTCCGTTGATTTCCTGGCGGGTTACCCAGTCCAAAAGCGCATCCGGAGCAAACAAAGTCTGACCGGCAACCAGATTCTGATTTTCCTGAATATTGTTTACGCGGGCAAGTTTTTCCGCGCTGATTTCAAATTTTTCCGCAATCGAGACTGCTGTTTCGCCATTCTTTTTTACTGTATAGACAATTCCCGGCATAGAAGGAATTTTTAGAATCTGCCCAATCTGAATCAACCTTGACTGATGTATGTTGTTCACGCTGATAATAGTGTCCTGCGTAACATTAAATTTGTCCGCGATAAAACCAATCATATCGCCTTTTTGAACACGGTAGGTAAAATAGCAAAGCTCAAGCCCTTCTGAAGAATAAGCGTCCTGGCTTAAAACTGCGGCCGCCGCATCCAGGCTGTCTGACTCCGCGTCATTTTCAGAAAGAGAATCAATCAGAGCAAGCTCATCCAGTTCAGCAAGAGCATCCCCGGAATCTTTGGAAGAAATGTTACCTTCATTTTTTGCGGAAGCCGAAGAAGCGTTAAGAGTCTCTGAATTTTCTTCAAAATATTCAACCGGCACAGAAGTTTCAAGACCGCCGACACCTTTTTCAACGTTTATATTTGAGGCGATATACAACGCGCCCCATGCAACGGAAATTCCGCCTGCAAAAGCAATCAGACTATGAAAAACAATCCGTCTTAGCCGGGTGCTGAATATTTTTTTATATGTATTTTCTAATTTCATAATTAAAGTCAATTTTTTGTAGTTGCTGTACTTTTTCATATTGTATCACCTATTTTCGCGAAATTCCAACAAGAAATGTTTCAAATGACTCAGAACGGCACGCCTCCGGCTTAAAGCCTTTTGCGCTTGAAAAAAGTTCCCTTAACTTGCGTAAAAATTTCTGCTGGTCGCCATTCTGAAAGATTTTTACACAAAAATTTCCGCCCTGCTTAAGCATTGTCTCAGCATACCAGATTGCCATCTCCACAAGCTGCTCTGAACGCGCGGTATCAACAATCCTGTTTCCTGTTGTCAACGGCGCGGCATCGCAGACCACAAGGTCAAAAGGCCCAAGTTCCCTAATCTGCTTTCGTATGGCAGCGTCATTCAAATCACCTTGAATAAAAGTAAGGTTTTCACCGCGAACAGATTTTGAAAGAGGATTCAAATCGCAGCTTACAACTTTGCTTTCCGCGCCAAGGTTCCGCAAAAGAAAAGTCGTCCAGCTTCCTGGAGCCGCCCCCAAATCCAGAACGTTGCAGCTTTTCTTCAACATTCCGAATTTTTCATCCATTTCCTTTAATTTATAAACTGAACGCGCCGGATAACCTTCAGAGAACGCTTTCTGAGACCAATAATCAGGTTTTTCGTAACTGTTTGCTGCCATAATACTTATCTTTTCGGAATTTTTGATTCAATGATTAACAGATTTCGTGTATAATTCTTCTAATATGAATATGAAAAATGAATTTGCAGAAATATTGGAAAATATAGAAAAAGCTCTAAAAAACTCTCTTCCGGAAAAAACGAATCCTGAATGGCAAACGCAGACTTTCCGGGAACTTTCGTACTGCGTAAAAGACGAGCATCTTGAAAATCTTTTAAAACCGTGCCGTTCTCTTATGGATTTAGGCGGAAAACGCTGGCGGCCGCTTCTTCTAGTTCTTTGCTCAGAACTTTGCCGTGAAGCAAAAAAAAATGCGCCGCTTTCGCTTGAACAGACTTACAGCATAACTCCTCTTGTGGAATTTGTTCATACAGCCTCTCTTATACACGATGATATAGAAGATTCTGCCGACACCCGCCGCGGAAAACCTGCCGCGCACATCACCTTTGGACTTGACGTTGCATTGAACGCAGGCTCGTGGCTTTATTTTGTCGCCCCGGAAACAATCGATCTTCTGGAAGTTTCAACAGAATTCAAGAATCAGCTTTACGCTCTGTACACACAGGAACTTAGAAGGCTTCATCTTGGGCAGGCAATGGATATTTACTGGCACAGGAATCCGCATCTTTTTCCGACTGTACAGGAATACACGCAGATGGTTCACTTAAAGACAGGAACTTTGGCTTCCCTTGCGGTTCAAACAGGATTTTTGGCTGGCGGCGCGACAAACCAGGAAGCCCTTGAGATGGGAAAAGTCGCGGCGGCGTTAGGCGAAGGATTCCAGATTCTTGATGATGTCCAAAATCTTACAACAGGAAATCCGGGCAAAAAACGCGGTGACGATATTGTCGAAGGAAAAAAGAGTCTTCCGGTTCTTCTGCATATACAAAAAAATCCGGCGGACAAAGAAAAAATCGCGGAACTTTTTGCAAAAGCCTCAAAAGAAGGAATTGACTCTCTTGCGGTTGAGCAGTGCATTGAGCTTTTAGAAAAAAGCGGAGCAATTCAGGCTGCGCAAAAAAAAGGAACAGAAATAATAGAAGAAAACATAGAAATTCTTGCAAATGTGTTTAACAGCGCAAATTCCTCAAAATCAGCAGAACTGATAAAGGAACTTTTTGAGGAGATGATTTTAAAATTCAAGGCAGAGAAAAAATAATTGCCTTATGGGGAAAAATATGATTGAAACAGCGGCACGGCTGAACAACCAGGCAATTCAACTTGCGAACGCAGGTTCTTACAAAGAAGCAATCGCCTGTTTTGTAAAAGCCATAAAAATTGAAAAAGACAATTCTCTTCTTTGGTACAATCTTGGCCTGACCTACCGTGACTCAGGAAATTTTCAAAGCGCGGCAGAAAGCCTTGAAAAGGCGCTTGAACTTTCCCCGGAAAATTCAGAGATAATAGAAGAACTTGCAACAATTTT
Source organism: uncultured Prevotella sp. (assembly GCA_963627355.1). Lineage (GTDB taxonomy): Bacteria > Spirochaetota > Spirochaetia > Treponematales > Treponemataceae > Treponema_D. The sequence goes on from CAVGBY010000005.1 coordinate 5,360, forward strand.
TTATTCGCAAGGACTTTTTACAGAAGCGCACAGGTACTGCAACTACGGATTAAGGATCAATCCGGGAAGTTACCATCTTTTTAACATAATCGGCGTAATGTTTTTTGGCCAGAAAATGTACGAGGAAGCCTCTTTCGCATTTGAAAACGCGCTTATGATAAATCCGTATTATTACAACGCGCTTTACAATCTTCGTGACACATACAGCGAGCTGAACAACAAAACCGGCGCGCAGGAGTGCTCAAAACGGCTAAGGGAATTAAAAACACGAGGAGAAATGGTTTGAAGCAAATCTACGTTGTTACAGAAATTCAGGATGATGAATCAATCCTTGTTTCTCCGGAACTGAAATTTGAAAAAGACTCTAAATTCGGGGCAAATATTCAGGTTTCAAACCCAAGAAAACTAAAAATTGAAAAAGGCTCTAAAGTAACAATCGGGCTTCCCCAAAGAAAAGAGGCTGCCGCAGGAATCATCGCCCTTCTGATTCCGATTTTTTGCGCCGCCGCGGGACTGGCTTTTTCGGCACAGATTGCATCTTTTTTTAAGATTGAATGTACGGAAGTTTTTAAGGCAATTATTGTTTCAATCTGCTTTATCGCAGGCTGCATTTTTACAATTGCGTCAACAAGAACCGCACCTACAATCGTAAAACTTGAAATCACCAAAATTATTCAATAAGTAAAAAGAAAAAAATCTAGCAATGCTCGCGTGCAAGCCGGCTGATTTCGTCCGCCATCTGCATAAGCGGAACCTGCTTTTGAACACCTCCCAATTCCCAGCCAACTCTAGGCATTCCGTAGACAATGCTGCTCGCCTCGTCCTGCCCTAATGTCCACGCTCCTTGACGACGCATTTCCGCAAGCTGAGCCGCTCCGTCACGCCCCATTCCTGTCATTATCACACCAAGGGCATTGTTTTTATAGACAGACGCAATGCTTTCAAAAAGAACATCCGCGCTAGGACGATGCCCATTTCTTTGCTCAGACTGAGTTGTACGTATTACTTTTCCAGAAAGACGGTCTTCTACTATTATGTGGTAGTTTCCGGGGGCAATATAGACATGGCCTCCCAAAACCGGCATTTCATCCTGAGCCTCGCAAACTTCCAGAGGACAAATTCTGTTCAGACTGCGAGCAAATTCCGCGGTAAACCCCGCCGGCATATGCTGAACAACAAGAACCGGCTGCCTCAAGTGCGGATCAATCAACTTAAAGACATCCCTAAGAGCATTCGGCCCGCCGGTAGAAATTCCAATCGCAATAACCTCAATCTTTCCGCCTTCCCTAAGCGGCTTTATCACAACAGGCTCTTTTTTAACCGGCTCCTTCCATCCGGACAAGAGCGGTTCAAGTGGAGCCTGGACTTCCACAGTTCCTTTTTGCTTCGCCACAAATTTTTCAGCTTCCTGCATTTTTATTGAACGCAGAAAAAAATCCGCGGAAGGAATCCTTTTACCTTTTCTGCGTGCATACGCGCCGCCGTAGGAAGCGATTTTTTCAACAATCAGCTCCTTTACGTCCACAACTTCTGTTGTTACGGAGCCGCCCGGCTTAGTGATAAAATCCATCGCGCCAAGCTCAAGACATTTTACGGTTACGGGAGCGCCTTTTGTCGCAACCGACGAAAGAATCACAACCGGAATATCCCATTTAAGTTTTTTCCGTTCCTCCAGAAATTCAACACCGGTCATAACAGGCATTTCAATATCAAGAAGAACAACATCCGGCTTTATAAACGGAATTTCATCAAGAAGCATTTTTCCGTTCATAGCCTTGCCGACAACCTGCATTCCCGGGATGTCATTTATAATTCTTGAAACAAGATTTCTCATCAAAGCGGAATCGTCGCAAATCTGAACGTTCAGCGTGTCATACCTTGAATCTTTAAGCTCCATTTTTTTTCCTCAGACAAATTCTAGCAGATGAATTCCAAAAAATCAGATATTTTTCTGATAAAGACAAGCCCAGTCTGTTTTCAGAAATTCAAATTTCGTGTTCATTCCAAACAATGACTCCGAATGTCCTATAAAAAGATACGAATGTTTTGCCATGGAATTCCAGAATCTTGTTAAAACCGCAAGTTGCGCCGGCTCATCAAAATAAATCATAACGTTACGGCAAAAAACCACGTCAATATTATGCACTCCGGATTCGTTCTTTAGGTTGTGGTAGTCAAATTTTACAGAATCCATTATCTCTTTGCTGATTTGGTAGCCATTCTCTTTTTTTGTAAAAAAACGGGCAAGATAATCTGGAGGAACTCCGTCAACTTTGTTTGCCGCATAAAACCCCTGCTGGGCAACCATCAATGATTTTAATGAAATATCCGAGGCTGTAACCGTAAAACTGTAGTCCGCCGGAAGAATTTTCTTCAAAATCATTGCGATTGTGTAAGGCTCTTCGCCAGTTGAACAGCCTGCGCTCCACACCCGGATTGTCTTTTCGCCGTTCTTTCGTTTTTCTTCCAGAACATGGGGAACCACATATTTTTCAAAAGCGTCAAAATGCGGCTGGTTTCTAAAAAAACGTGTAAGGTTCGTTGTTACAGAATCCAGCATCCTTTTCATCTCTTCGTGGTCTTTTAAGATAAGGACATAATAGGCCGCCGCTGTCTCTATCTTCTTTTCCCGCAGAATTTCTTTTATACGGCTGTCCAGAATCGGACGGTTTGTCGCAGAAAATGTAATTCCACATTCATCATAAATAATTTTTCTAAACTTCTCAAAATCCGTATCATTAAGAGCATCGTTCATACTCGAAATTATACAATCACTTTTGGTTACAGGCAAATTCACGTTATTTTTTTGCTATGCTTTTAAGTTTTTTTACAATTTTAAAGCCCCGCGAATCATTGACTAAAACACAACATAATGAAAAAATATATCCTTATGAGTAAATACATTCTGGTTACTAGTGGAGTTTGTTCAAGTCTTGGAAAAGGTGTTGCATCGGCAACAATTGGAAGTCTTCTTGAAGGTTACGGCTTAAAAATCGCCATGATAAAATGCGACCCGTACATCAATCTTGATGCGGGAAACATAAGCCCTTTTCAGCATGGTGAAGTTTATGTTACAGAAGATGGAGCGGAAACCGACCTTGACTTGGGAAATTTTTCCCGGTTCACAAGCGTTACAATCACAAGCGACAACTGCATAACAATCGGAAAAGTCTACGAGCAGGTTATCAGAAACGAACGCGCGGGACGCTACAACGGACGCACTGTACAGGTAATTCCTCATATCACGGATGAAATAAAACGAAGAATTTTTTCGATAGGACAAAAAACCCAGGCTGATGTAGTTATCGTTGAAATCGGCGGAACAGTCGGCGACATTGAATCAATTCCTTTCCTTGAAGCCGGCCGCCAGATGGTTCACGAGCTTCCAAAAAATGACATTTGCACAATACATCTTTCGCTGATTCCTGTAATTACAGGCGGCGAGCTAAAATCAAAACCGACCCAACATTCTGTAAAACAGCTGCAGGAGGCCGGAATTCAGCCGGACATTCTTCTTTGCCGCTGCGAAAAAGAAATCGAGCCTGATATGCGAAAAAAACTCGCGCTTTTCTGCAATGTTTCAACAAACGCAGTCTTTGCCTCTTCAAATGTAGAAAAATCAATCTACGAGATTCCGATTCTTTTCCACAAAGAAGGGCTTGACGTGGCTATTGTAAAAAAACTCGCATTAAAGACAGACTCCGCGAATTCAAATATCCGCCAGTGGACAAGTTTTATAAAAAAACTGAACGAAGACGGTCCAAAAACAACAATCGCAATCGTCGGCAAAAAAGATTATCTGGACGAATGTTTCAAGTCAGTGCGGGAAGCGCTTTTCCACGCCGCGGTAACATCTTTCGGTGCCCATCTTGAGCTTAAGAAAGTTGATGCGGAATCCCTTGAGGGAACAGAAAGCATTTCTTCTGCCTTTGATGGTGTTGACGGAATTGTGATTCCAGGAAATTACGGTCAGCGCGGATTTCTGGGTCTTTTAAAGACCGTAAAATTTGCGCGCGAAAACAACATTCCTTACCTTGGAATCGATGTCGGAATGCAGCTTATGGCAATAGAAACCGCCCGGACTCTGGTTGGCTGGACAGACGCGGACAGCACAGAATTTATCCAGAACTCGGAACACGCAATCATCAGTCTTCCGGAAGAACAGGCCGGACTTTCTGTCGCAGGCTCAGAGCAGCTTGGCGCGCTTGGCGTAAAAATTGTAAAAGACACAAAACTTCATCAGGCTTACAAAAAACTTTCCGTAACAGAACGGCACAGAAACAAGCATACATTTGACAAAAAATATTCTGAGATAATGAACCAGAACGGACTTCTTATCTCCGCAGTTGCCGAAGATGATGACAGAATCGAGGCGTTTGAATGGCAAAACCACAAATGGGGAATCGGCGTTCAATATCATCCGGAATTTGTTTCCCGCCCGGCAAAACCGCACCCGCTTTTTACAGCATTCCTTGGAGCCGTGCTGAACAAATAATGAAAAACCGCTTTTTGTTGTTCGTTTCGATAATATTTTTCGCAGGCTGTTCGCTAAAATACGGCACAAACTATCAGGATGAAGAGAATGTGCCGGAATTTGTTTTTACCGACGCAAATTACAGCAGGTACGAGAACAACAAAAAAACTCTGAATCTTTCAGCAAGCAGGCTGGAACAATATTCAGACGGAAAATCGATGTACGCAAAAGACGTGGAATTTCAGGTCATGGACAAGGAAGGCGAGCTTTTAACGCAAGGCTCGTGCAACCTGCTTTCTTCAAATACAGAAGATGAACAGTACACGCTTTACGACAACATTGAGATAGAAAACAAAAAAGATGACATAAAAGTTTCTGCGGACACTTTGCGCTGGAACGGAAAAACTGAACAGCTCACCAGCAGCAGGAACGACAATGTGACAATAAAAAAAGGAAACACGACCATCCAGGGATCCGGATTTTCAGCAAGCGGAGTAAGCAAAAAATTCCGCTTTAACGGAGTTGTAACAGGTCAGTATATTTCAGAGGAAGACGGAGAGGAAATTGAAGAAGAACAGTAAATCCACCGCAATTTTATCAATTTTCCTTGCCTCAACTTTTTCCACCGCAACTTTAAACGCGGAAAAAATAACTTTTTCAGCAGACAGCATGACCGGCGTTGTAGGCGACAAATCAGACTCAACGACACTTTCAGGCGAGGCATACGTTCTTACAGATTCAATGGAAATTTTTGCAGACCAGATTGGGCTTTCTGGAAATAATTTCCGCTTTATAGAGGCGCAGGGAAACATAAAAGGCAAAAATATGGAATCAGAGCTTGAATTTACCTGCGAAAAACTAAAATACGACCGGGAAACAAAAATCGCGGAACTTTCTGACAACGTAAATTTAAAGGACACAAAGAACGATGTTAACGCAAAGGCGCAGATAATCGAATACAACCAGAACACCGACACCGCCGTAATGCAGATTGAAATTCAGCTTACCCAAAAAAACAACGTATGCACCGGAGCTTTTGCAATTTACAGAAAAAACGACCAGATGCTTGAACTGCGCGGAAATTCACAGATTAAGCAGGGACAGGACACATTCCGCGCGCAGCAAATCACGCTGGACTTGACTTCCCAGGAAATAACGCTGGACGGCCGCGTAAAAGGCTCTATAGTTGACGAACAAAAATCCTCAAAAGAAGAAAACGCGGCAACAGAAACAGAAACAAAAGAAGAAAATCCTGAAAACCCGGAAAATTCAGAAAATCCAGAGAACTCAATGACACAGGAAAACGCAGAATCCACAAAAAACACGGAAGAAACAAAAACCGAAGCTCAGAACGGACAAAAATCTGAAGAAACGCAAAAATCAACCTTGCAGGAGAAGTCAAAATGAACGAAACGCTCCACACACTCAAGGCATTCAGCCTTTTTAAAAGTTTTGGAAAGAAAAAAGTTGTGCAGGGAATTGATTTTTCAATGCAATCCGGCGAGGTTCTTGGACTTCTGGGGCCGAATGGTGCCGGAAAAACAACCACATTTTACATGATTGTAGGATTTTACAAGCCTACCGCCGGGGAAATTTTTCTGGATGACGAGCAGATAACGCCGCTTCCGATGTACAAACGGGCAAGAAAAGGAATCTCATATCTTCCGCAGGAGCCAAGCGTTTTTAAGAAACTTACCGTGGAGGAAAATATCTGGTCAATTCTGGAAACACGCTCCGACCTTTCAAAAACTGAAAAAAAACACAGGCTTGAACAGCTTATTGACGAATTTGCGATTGAACGGATCCGGAAACAATATGCGTTCACACTTTCCGGCGGTGAACGAAGACGAACAGAAATCGCGCGCTCGCTTGCTGTTGAGCCAAAATTCCTTTTGCTGGACGAGCCTTTCGCAGGAATCGACCCGATTGCCGTTGCCGACATTAAATCAATGATTGGACTTTTGGCAAAACGCGGAATCGGAATTCTTATCACCGACCACAATGTACGCGACACGCTTGAAATCACAGACCGCGCGATTATCGTAAACAAAGGGCAGATTATGATTCAGGGAACAAAACAGGAAATAATCGACTCCGAGCTGGCCCGGGAAATTTACCTTGGAAAAGATTTTTCAATGTAGAATTTAAAGAAATTTCAGAAGTATATAACATTTTTCTACATATATATTGCTCTTCATTTGACAATCAATATCGCATATTTTATAATGATATTTGAACTATTTCAAAAAATAGCGAGGAGATTAAAATGCCGAATATATTATTATTCATCATTCTCCCTATTGTTGGAATCGTTCTTGGATGGACAATTCGCTGGCTGTACGCCAGATTTCAACTATCTGCATCAGAACAAAAAGCAGAACGTGTAAAACAGGACGCAATTAAAGAAGCTGAAGCTCAGAAAAAAGAAATTTTGCTTAACGCAAAAGATGAACTCATTCGTGAACGTAACCAGCAAGAAAGAGAAAACCGTGAGCGCCGCGCAGAAGTACAACGCTACGAATCACGTGTAAACAAAAAAGAAGAACTGGTTGACCAGAAAGCCACTGAACTCGAAAAAAGAGAAAAGGACTGCGAGGAACGCCTTAACGCGATGAAAAAACGCGAGGTGGTTGTTGCAGCCCAGGAAGAAGAGTACCGCAAGGAACTTGAACGTATTTCCGGACTTTCTGCACAGGAAGCAAAAGAACTTATCATCAAGAACCTTGAAAACGATGCCCGCCACGACGCACAGGCTCTTCTGAACAAAATTGAACAGGAAGCGCAGCTGACCGCAGAAAAGAAGGCCCGGGAAGTTCTTGTCACCGCAATCCAAAGAATTGCGCCGGAAACAACAAGCGACATCACGGTTACAACAGTATCTCTTCCAAGCGATGAGATGAAAGGACGAATTATCGGCCGCGAGGGACGAAATATCCGCGCACTGGAAACTCTTACCGGAGTTGACATTATCATTGACGACACTCCGGAAGCCGTTGTTATCTCTTGCTTTGACCCGGTACGGAAGGAAATCGCAAAGCAGTCTTTGGAACGTCTTATTTCTGACGGAAGAATCCATCCGGCAAGAATCGAAGAGATTGTCCAGAAAGTAACACGCGAAATCCAGAACAAGATTTACGAGGAAGGCGAAAAGGCTCTGTTCGACCTTGGAATCCACAATATGCCGACAGACGGAATCCGTGCGCTTGGCCGCTTATATTTTAGAACCTCTTACGGGCAGAACGTTTTGTCACATTCAAAGGAAGTTGCAACTGTTGCCTCTATGATTGCCTCTGAAATTGGAGCGGACCGCGAGCTTGCAAAACGCGCGGCAATTCTTCACGATATTGGTAAAGGCGCGGAAAATGACAGCGACCAGAACCATGCTGAAGTCGGCGCAGAAATGGCACGCAAAATGGGCGAAGACGCAAAAGTTGTGAATGCAATCGCAGCCCACCACAACGACGTGGAAGCCACAACAACAGAAGCGATTATTGTTCAGATTGCGGATGCAATTTCCGCCGCTCGTCCGGGCGCAAGACGCGAAACAATCGACAACTACGTAAAGCGCCTTGAAAATCTTGAGGCAATCGCAGAAGGGTTCGAAGGCGTTGAAAAAGCGTATGCAATTCAGGCCGGACGCGAGCTTAGAATCCTTGTAAACAACGAAAAAGTTGCAGACAACGAGGTTAAGCAGCTTGCTTCCAACATTGCAAAACAGATTGAAAACGACCTGAAATATCCAGGCAGAATCCGAATAACAATGATCCGAGAAACAAGAATCATTGAATACGCAAGATAAGCGAAAAAGGTTGTCCAAAACTGGGCAACCTTTTTTGCTTGGATTCAGAATCTTCTCTTTACTTTAAGCATCAGGAAGAGTTGTACTGCAATACTAGGGCATTGCATAGGAATATATCGCTTTATATAATAATTCTATGAACTCATTCAGGGAAAATCTTAGGAGCGAACTCGATTTTCAGGGGCTTACAGTAAAGGAGCTTTCTGCAAAAACTGGGATTATAAAAGGAATGCTGGATAACTATCTTGGCATAAGAGCTTCGATTCCGACTGCTGACATTGCGGTTAAAATCGCGCAGGCACTGAATGTTTCCGTGGAATATCTGGTTACAGGAAAGGAAGAAAAATCAAAATCGCAAGCATTTATTCAGGTTAATCCGGAGACAAAATCGATTTTAACTGATTTGGATTCGATTCCGCAGAATATACAAAAAACCATAAAAAATCTTATACACCAGACAGCAGAATCATTGCAGGATTGAGGCAATCCAAAAACTTTTAAGAAAAGCAGGAAATAAACAAAGTTTATTCACTTTATTAAAACATCAAAAAACCATATTTACATAAAAAGCAAAAATATTGTCATAGCTTTTTCCGCCACGGGGCATAAGACGGTAGAAAAATCCTAGTGCAGGCAAAGTCTTTTTATCGGAATTGTACAGAAAATCATATTCAACGCCGATTTTAAAGCAGTTTCCCCATGCGGAAGTTTCAGCAACACTGCGTTTTTCACAAGAGCCATCTTCCTTTAAAATTTCTTCATCAATAAAATCTGTTCTTGCGCCCAAAGCATAGGCAAGAGTTCCGTTCAGTCCGCCAAAACCGGGATAAACTTTTATTCCTGTCCAAAAAGCATAATCAAGATGGTTTGAATGTTCATTCTTATCCCAATTTAAATCGCTAATAAAATCATAGCCAAAAAGAATTTTTAGCGGCGTACCAACTTTTAAAGAAATATCGCCATCGCTTCCAATTATAACCCGGCTTTTATATGGCGAGGAAGTATCTCCGTAAACAGGAATTCCTGTAACAAGTCCAAAATCAAATCCGACAATTTTATTTTTTGCAAATACAAAAGAAAAAAACAGCATCAGAAGAAAAACCAGACAATTTCTTTTTGCGCGAGTGCTCATAACCATATTATCCATAACATTATTATCGGAACGTTTTGACTTCCTTTAAAATAAAAAAGCGGAAACCATAAGATTTCCGCCGTTTGTAGAAAAACTATAATTAGTCGTTCAAAGCCAGCAATGCGCCAAGAATCACACAATGACCGGCAAGAGTGTACCACCATTCAAGCTTGCTGATTTCAAGGTTTCCGTTCAAGAAATCCATAAGAACAATAGCAACAATCCAAACAATGATTACAATCCAACCAAGAATATTGTCAAACTTGCCAAATTTATCGCCAGCAAAACATTCTACAACAAGAAGAATACCTGCAAGTAATTCGACTACAGCAAAAACAAGTCCAATTGCCTTTCCAGCATCACCATTAATGAGGTGAGTCAAAGCTTTGTACGCATCGTCTCCGCCCTTTCCTGCAAGAGCCCAGATACCAGCGACTGCAAGCATAACGCCCAAAGCAATCTGAAGAACAAGTCTACCAATCGAAATAGCAGATTTTTTAGCCATTTTTTTTACCTCCAAAAATATTTGCCCTAACGAGCAGTTAAATTATATATCACAAGATTCTGGCTGACAAGAAAAAAAATATTCAACAAAATCAGGGGTAACCAGTAAAATGCCAACCAGTAAAATATAATTCCCCCGCAAAAGCATAAAAATTATTTGTACAGAACCCTGAAAGTCTGAAAAATGATTTTTATTTCCGGGGAAAATTTAAAGCCTATGGTTTCGCCCTCTTCCTCAAGATTTTCCTGCTGTCGGATTCGCCACTGCTCAAGGTTTTCGTCCTCGCCTTCTTTTTGCGCCATTCCCCAGGTAATATCGCAGAAAGGCAAAATATTTACAGACTCAATTTCGATTACGGCACGGGGATTGTTTCCGCGGTCAAAAACAAGATACAACTCCCCGGAAACAGGGAGCGGCTCGCCGTCAACAGAATATGACGCAAATGTTGAAAAAATCGCAGTCCGCTGTCCAGAAAGAATATTTGCAATCTGGGCATCGTTTGTAAATCCGGCAGACTCAAAAGTCAAGTCTCCGGCGCATTTTGAATCAGGATCTGCTCCGGTTTCCTCTATAAATTTTTGCCAGAATTCGTCGGCAGAAGATAAAGCCATATTTTTCCTCTATTTAGCCCGAATGTCGAGTTTTGTTGATTTAGTATAAAAATTGAATCCGCTACCAGAAAAAGCACGTCAATTCGCTAGATAGCAAAGCTATCTTACGCGGATCGTAACAAGGTATCGGACTAGGCCATCTCACCGAATGGCTCGGTTGACGCTTACTTTTTCTTCCCGCTGATTCAATTTATTTCTTCTGAAAGAAACTCGACATTCCCTCTATTTATTATGTTTCAGCATCAGCACAAACGCTATTACAAAAAATATGTCTGGCAATGCGGTAAAAATCAGGGTTAAAAGCGGAATTCCGAAAAAAACGGCTGACTCTGGAAAAATTATTCCTAAAGTAACAAGAATCTCGTAGACAACGCCCGCATATTTTGCAACAACACCAACAACAAGGCTCATCCAGACCGCATCTTTTGTTTTTGACCACAGCAAAATCGAGCAAAATGCGGCAATTCCGCCTAAGACCAGTTTTACAGCGTATAAAATCATCTGGGGCTGCGTCATCATAAAACCTCAAACGGATTATTTTTTAGCCTTGTAAAAACGCCTTTATCCGCGCCAAAAGGAATAATAGAAGGACTTGAAAAATCCGGACTCACAACAAGACCGCAGTCAAGGCAATGCAGAACAAACGCCCTGTAATTTTCTTTTTGAATTTTCGGAAAAAGATACGGACCTTTTCGTTCCCAATATTTTGCAAGAACTTTATCGTACAAGAACCAGTCTTTTTCAGAGCGAACCTGCAGAGCGGCAATAAGATTATAAATTGAGCGTGAAATTGCCGCGTGCAGCGGTGCAGGCAGCTTTTTCCCGGAAGAAAAAACCGTGCCGCGTTCAACCGCATCCTTTACACACACAGGTTTTGCCGCAAGCATATAAATAGGTTCAGCCCAAGGAAGCGGAGGTTCAAAAACAATTGAGTCAACTTCTGCCCAGTTTATTTCCACGGAATTCCATGGGCGGTAAAAATTCGTTCCAGTCGGAGAAATTAAAACCGCAGCCTTGAACGCCTCTTCTTTTGAATAATAGATAAAAATATTACGCTCCGAGGCAAACAGTTCCTGGACCGCCTTTTTTGTCCGGTACGGAAAATCAGTTTCAAAACTTCCGGCAATTCCGCGGCTAAGAACATTCTTTAGCATTGTGAATGCAGAACCGCCTTCCCAGCCAAGAATCGCACGGCCATTTTCCTGAAACATATCAACAAGCCGAACGCCTTTCGCAGTGTACAAAAAGCATTTTTTCGCACGTTTTACAGTGCCGAATCTTGAAGAAATTTCCGAAGACAAAAAATCTATATCTGACATTCCACTTCCATTTTTGAAAAACTACAGTTTTGCAAGTTTTTCGTTTATCATCTTTGTTGCCTGACCAGGGTTTGCCTTGCCATGAGATTCTTTCATAACCTGCCCCATAAGCCAGCCGACAACATTCGTCTTTCCTTTCTTGAAATCTTCAATCGCCTTTGGATTTTCAGAAAGAACTTTATCAACAATCGCCTCTATCGCGCCGGCATCGCTTACAACTTCCATTCCCTTTTCCTTGATAATCAGAGAAGGCATTTTGTTTGTGGCGAGCATCTCCGCAAAAACGTCCTTACCTTGCTTTGAGGTGATTTTCTTTTCCTCAAGCGCATCAGCAAGCTCCGCAATATGTTCCGGGGTGATTTTTACATCGTTTATAGTCTGCTTGTTTTCGTTCAAAACTGCAAGAAGTTCCGCAATAATAAGGTTTGCAACGCGTTTTGGACTTTTTGAAGAATCAGCGGCCTGTTCAAACCACAAAGAAAGGTCGCGTGTGCCTGTAAGAACCTCAGAGTCAAACTGGGTAAGACCAAATTCTTCCTGAAAACGAACTCTTTTCTGCTCCGGAAGCTCGCCAACCTGCCCGCCTGCTTTTTCAACAAGCTCTGTGCTTACAGTAAACGGTTTAATATCCGGCTCAGTTGTAAAACGGTAATCAACAAAAGAATTCTTTGTACGCATAATCTGGGTAACGCCTTTATCCTCATCCCAGTTCATTGTATTTTTAAATCCCGGGTTGAATTCCTGGCGGTCTTCAATAAATTCCTTAAGCTGCCTCTGAGCCTCATACGCGCAAGCCTCGCGGATTGACTTAAATGAGTTCAGGTTCTTGATTTCAGAAATCGGAGTATGATAGAGTTTTCCATCTTCCCAGACATTAAGATTTATATTCGCATCGCAGCGCATATTTCCTTCTTCAAGGTTACCTTTTGTTACTTTTACGTAACGCAGAATTTCCTGAACGGTCTGCATAAACAACGCGGCTTCTTCCGGGCTGGTCATATCAGGTTTTGTTACAATTTCTATAAGAGGAGTTCCGCAGCGGTTGTAGTCAATATAAGAATGGTTTCCCTTTAGGTGAAGGGATTTTCCAACGTCCTCCTCAAGGTGAATGCGTTCAATTCTTACACGGCGGTACTTTCCGTCAACAATGCAGTCTTCGCCAATAAAATTCTTTGAGCGGAATTTTTCTCCGCCCGGCTGCTCATCTTTTGGATAATGAATCAACGGAAGATCCACAAATCCGTCTGTACAAAGCGGCAAGTCGTACTGGGTAATCTGGTAGCCTTTTGCCAAGTCCGGATAAAAATAATGTTTCCGGTCAAATTTTGTAAAACGTGCAATATCGCAGTTCAAGGCAAGCCCCGCAACCGCGCCAAGCTCAACATATCCTTTAGAGATGCGTGGCATAGCGCCAGGAAGTCCAAGACAAACAGGGCAGACACGGGTATCCGGCATTCCGCCGTAACGGTTTTCGCAGGCACAAAATGCCTTTGTTTTTGTAAGAAGCTGAGTGTGGATTTCGCATCCGATTACAATTTCATATTTATCAATAGCCATTTTTTTCCTACCCATTTATTTTTTCATTGGAATTCCGCATCCAGGATGGTCATTTTCCCAGACTTGAGCAATCTGAAGCAATTTTGCCTCGCTGAACATAGGTCCTGCAAACTGCATTCCAATCGGCATATTGTCAGTTTTTTCCGCCTTGCCGGCTGGAACATTTACAGAAGGAATACGCGCAAGATTTACAAAAACTGTATACATATCGCTTAAATACATCTCAAGCGGATTGTCTACTTTTTGACCAAGTTTAAACGCCGGTGTCGGGCAAGTCGGACAAAGAACAATATCGTAGCTTTCAAAAAGTTTTGCCATCTCGCGCTGGATTCTGGCCCGGACGGTCATTCCTTTTTTGTAGGTATCACCGGAAAACTGCTCTGAAAGAACATAGTTTCCGATAACAATTCGCCGCTTTACTTCCGGACCAAAACCTTCAGAACGGGTGTCAACAAAAAGCTCATCATAGCCATGGCCATTGTCAACGCGCGAACCGTAACGGATTCCGTCAAAACGGCTTAAATTTGAAGCCGCCTCTGAAAGCGCAATAACGTAATAACTTGCAATTGAAGCATCAAGAACCGGCAAGTCCACCTCGTCAATCTTCGCGCCTTTTGACTCGAACCATTTTCTTGTCTGGTCAAAAACAGCTTTTACATCAGAGTCCAGACCTTTTGTTTCAAGGAACTGTTTTGGAATTGCGACTTTTAATGAATCCATATTTTTGTAGGATTCAAGATTCTTTAATTTTTCAGTTTCCGGCAAATCTGCGGAAGTGTCGTCATAAAAATCCTCGCCGGCCATTGCCGCCAACGGAAGCGCAATATCGGAAGGTGTATGCCCCATAATTCCGACCTGGTCAAGAGATGAACCGTAGGCAACAACACCCCAGCGTGACAAAACGCCATAAGTCGGCTTTAAACCGTAAATTCCACAGTAAGAGGCAGGAAGACGGACCGAACCGCCGGTTTCTGTACCCAGAGAAAACAACGTCTGGTTTGCGCAGACCGCCGCGGCCGAGCCGCCCGAAGAACCACCGGAAACGTATTCGCGGTTGATTGGATTCCTTGTCGCTCCGTAAGAGGAATATTCTGTTGAAGAACCCATCGCAAATTCATCCTGATTGCAGCGGCCAAGCGGAATCGCGCCGGCAAGTTCAAGGCGGTTTATAACAGTCGCATTGTAAGGAGCGGTGTAGCCCTGAAGAATTTTTGAGCCGCAGGTAAGTTTGTGCCCTTTTGAACTGATATTGTCTTTATTTGCAAAAGGAATTCCAAGCAGCGGCTTTTTTTCAAAAAGCTCGTCCAGTTTTCCCTGATTTTTTGCGTCCTGAATTTCTTTGTCCGCCTGTTCTGCCTTTAAAATTGCATCGCTGTAAAGCTCCAGAAAAGCGTTCAGAGGTTTTTCAGATGCTTTGTCATCTTCAAAAGTTTTAACCGACTCTTTTACAAGATTAACGCTTGTTGTTTTTCCTGATTTTAAGGCTTCAACAGTTTCTTTTATTGTGTACATAATTTTTCCTTCAGATTAATGGGGTTTTAGGGGCTTTGCCCCTAGGAGAAGGGGTAGTTTGCAACGAAGTGCAAACGAGGGGAAGACTTTCCCCGCCTGATTTTAAGCACCCTCGCCAAGAACTTTTGGAACCTGAAAATATCCGTCCATAAATTCATCTGTAACTTTTTTCACATCGGAAATATCAAGTCCTGGCACAACTGTATCATCGCGGAGTTTTTCGACTTCGGTAGAAGGATAGGCATCGTATGGATTTTCGCTGTCATCGTATTTTGAAAGAATATCGAAATATCCGACAATTTCATCGACCTGCTTTTTTAAGGTTTCAAGATTTGTGCTTTCCGGAGAAAGGCGCGAAAGATAAAGGAGATTGTTCAAGGTCTCCTCGTCAATTTGTTTGTGAGTACTCATGCTTTTATTATAAAAAAAAACTGTCGCTTATACAATAAAATTGAATGGCAAAATGCGGCCCAAAAATGACTGCAATTGCCACGGAAAATTAAAATCGGGCGGAGCCGCTTACATTTTTATTAGAAACGCCTTGCCGGCCGGAACTTTCAGGCTAAGTTTTCCGTTTTTTACAGAACATTCCAGCGGAGTTCCAAGAGCGTCCGTTTTCGGGGCCGGCTTTTCAGCGAAATTTGCTCCAAAAATCTTTAGCGGAAGCTCAACCGTGCGTTCCTGCGAGTCGCTGGAAGCAACCGTGAACCACAATTCACTGGAAGTAAAGCGGGCGTAGGCAAAAACGTTATTTTCATCGCCAACAACTTTAAATCCGCCGTCCTTAAACGCCTCGGAAGAAGTTTTTATGTGGCAAAGAGAAGAGTACAGTTTGTATGCGGAAAGATTTTCAATGTCCTTGCTCCACGGCATTGGATAGCGGCAGCCTTCGATAGTTTCTGTATGCCCGTCGATTTCCGCCTCGTCGCCGTAATAGACATTTGTACAGCCCGGCAAAGTAAAAATAAGGATAACCGCGCCGCGCACAAAATCAGGATTCATGTTTTTGTCGTTGTGGAAGCGCGAAATATCGTGGCTGTCCAGAAGATTGAACAGATTCTGCTGGATTACAAACGGCAGCCGCGAAAGATATTTTGTAACGCAATTTGAAAAATCTTTTGCCGTCCACTTAAAATGAACAGAGTTAAGTTCCGGCACATGGGAATTATGGAAATCAACCTGGCCGTAGAAAGCGCGGATTGCCCGGCACGAGATGTAATAGTTCATAGGGCTGTCCCACTCGTTTCCGTTTAAAAATGACGCGCAGTCCGTCCAGTCTTCCGCAAGAATATACGCCGCCGGATTTTCTTCCTTTATGCTTTTCCGGATTTCCGGCCAGACCTCGTGATGAAGCTGGATTTTGTCGTTACGCGCCATTGTGTCGGCAACATCAAAGCGCCAGCCGTCAATTCCATAAGGTTTTTTGAGCCATTTTTTTACAACAGAATCATTGTCGCGGTAAAGCCTGTTCCGCAGTTTCTGGCTCTGATAGTTCAATGTAGGAAGTGAAGGGACATCGTACCAGCATTTATAAGTGTTGTCCGCATTAAAGAAATAATATTCCCGCTCCTCTGACTTTGGATTGTTGTACGCGCCTTCTGATTTTGGAAAAAACACGCCCTCTTTGTTGAACCAGCGGTTTGCAGTTCCTGTATGGTTTATTGAAACGTCCAGAATGATTTTCATACCGTTCTTGTGAAGTTCTTCTATTAAATCCTGCAACACCTTGTCGCCGCCAAAATGCGGGTCAACATGAAAATAATCCAGGCAGTCGTACTTGTGGACAGTTGCCGCATAAAAAATCGGGTTCAAGTAAAGCGCTGTAACGCCAAGTTTTTTAAGGTACGGAATTTTTTGCCTGATTCCAATAAGGTCTCCGCCGTAAAAGTCAAGGCAGAAAACCTTTGAATAATCCTTAGGAGCCTGATTCCAGTCCTTTACCTGAATCGAAGGATGTCCTTCAAACTGATATTCGTTGTCCTTTACGCTGATTTCCGGATTTCCGTTGCAGAATCTTTCCGGAAAAATCTGATAGAAAACCGCATTTTTTATCCATTCCGGCTGCTGATAGTCTGTAAGAATCCTAAAATTTCTGCCTTCATCGGGAATATAACTTTTTACTCCGTCCTGGGTGTAATAATAAATGCAGTTTTCGGTCGGCAGAATAAAGAAATACGAAAATTCATCTTCCCAAACCACAATTTCGCCTTCGTAACGGCAAAGTCCGTTTGTTACGCCGACTTCCTGCATTTTTATATCAACGCGGATTCCATTCTTTTTTCCGCATAAAAATACATTCTTTACAGGTGAACATTCCTGAACCTGAAGGGCAATTTTTACCGCCTCGCCTTTTTTTGGACAAGGATTGCTTACAAAATATTTTGAACCGTCGCTATAAATACTGTCTATCCATTCTTCTGAATACTGCATATTTTTAATTTAACATGAAATTTTGGATTTTCAAGAAATTTTTAGTGCGGCGGCAGATTTTTTTTCAGTCTTTTATTATGTCCAGCCTTTTTCCCTGATATTCCGGCATAAATTTTTTGCGCTCGCCATTTTCAAACTGAACTTCAATCACAACCTCGCCGGAATCCGCGGTGCTTTTTACAATCTGGCCATAGCCGTAATCATCATTATAAAGACGGACACCTTTTTTCCATTTTTCAAGAAGCTCCGCCTTTGGGGAAAGAGGTTTTTCCTCATCAGAAAAATTTGCATTTGAATAAGAAAGAGGAATCCGCCCCATTACGTTAAAAACGTTTCCCGCCTCAAAAAGAAAACGGCTCGGCATCATCGGCTGAGTTTTTCCGTACAACCGTCGCATTGCGCAGCTGGTTATGTAAAGCTCGTTTTTTGCGCGTGTAATTCCAACATAAAAAAGACGGCGTTCCTCCTCCAGCTCCTCGCCAATCTTTTCTTCGCGCGGAAAAATTCCATTTTCAAGACCAGTTATTATAACGCGGTTAAATTCCAGCCCTTTTGTATTATGCAATGTAATCAATGTTACGGCATCCGCAGAACCGTCATTCTGTTCCGCAAGACTTCTGTCCAGTTCAATTGAATCCAAAAAATCCAGCAGTCCCCGCCTAGAATAAGGATAAGAAACCGCGCTGTTCACCAGTTCCTGCAAGTTCTGAATCCTGTTCGTTCCGTCAATCTCATCCTGGCTTTTGTGGTATTCGTCAAGCCCGGACTCTTCAATAACACGCTGAATAAAAACTGAAAGCCGCTCAAAATCTTTTTCCGCCCCGGAAGAATCCGCCCCCGCAGAATCAGACGAACCCTCAGAACCGAAAGCCCCGGCAGAGCCGCTATAATCGCCAGAACCAGAAGAACTTGCGGCAGAATCTGCGCCAGCCACAGCATCAGAAGCAGCCGCCGAATCTCCGCCAGAAGAAATCGCCTTTTCCGCAAGCAAATCCACCTGAAAATTTTCCGGCAGCTCCTTTGATTTCTCATCAAGCTCGCTCTGAAGTTTCCTCATCATCAGACAAAAATCCTTAACGCCATCCTTTGCCTTTTTAGACAAATTTTCAGCGCAATTTTCAGCCGCATCCAAAAGATTCAAATTTTCAACCAAAGTTCCAGCCGAAGAATACGCGGCGGCAACAATTTTTTCCTGCGATTTTTCGCCGACACCCCGGACAGGCTTGTTCACAATGCGCGCAAACGCAAGCTCATCCCGCGGATTCACCAGAAGCGAAAGGTACCCCAACGCATCCTTGATTTCCTCGCGCTCATAAAATTTCAGCGAGCCCACAACCGCGTAAGGAATTTTTTTGTGCAGAAATTCAGTCTCAAACCCGAGCGACTGCGCGTTCGTCCTGTAAAGCACCGCAAAATCGCTATAACGCGCCTTTTTAGTTTCAACCGCCTTCTGAATCAGCTGCGCGCAAAAAGCGGCTTCCTTATCCTGATTTTCAAGAAAAACCAGTACCGGCAAAGCCCCTTCACCACGCGCCGCCACAAGCGTTTTTCCAAGCCTGTCAGTATTGTTCGAGACAACCGCATCCGCCGCCGCAAGAATCTTCCCGGTAGAGCGGTAATTCCGTTCCAGCCGGATAATTTTTGTTCCAGGAAAAATATTCGGAAACTGCAAAATATTCTGAACTTCCGCCCCGCGGAATTTATAAATCGACTGGTCATCATCGCCAACGACACAGACATAAGTTCCAGAATTTTCCTTAACGCCGCTCAAAGCCTGCAACAACCTGAACTGCGCCACATTCGAATCCTGGTACTCGTCAACCATAATAACGCGGAACCTGTGCCTCATCTGGCTGCGGACTGCCTCGTTTTTTTCAATAATCTGCACCGGACGCATAATCAGATCGCCAAAATCCGCGTTTCCGGTAGCCTTAAGCCGCTTTTCGTAAGCCGAATAAATTTCCGCCAGATTTCCATCCGTATCAAATTCCGAAAGATTATCCTCCGGCGTAAGACAATAATCCTTGCAAAGCGAAATTTTATGTGCCGCAAGGTTCGCCTGCTTTTTTGTCATTCCCGGAACAGCCTTTATCACAAGCGCGGCAGAATCATCATCATCGTAAACCGTAAAATTCGGGTCAAGCCCAGCCTCTTCTGCATAACGGCGCAAAAACCACGCCCCAAAAGAATGAAAAGTTTTTATCAACGCCTGTTCCGCAAGCGGCTCCAGATTCACCGCACGCTCCTTCATCTCGTTCGCGGCCTTTTTTGTAAAAGTAACCGCAAGAATCGACCACGGCTGAACATTTTCGTGCTGAATAAGATACGCAATTTTTGTTGTAATCACACGGGTTTTTCCAGAACCGGCACCGGCAAGAATCAAAAGCGGCGAGCCAGAATGTGTAACCGCCTCGGTCTGTTCAGGATTAAGCGACTCAAGATATTCAAATGCCATTTTCTCTTCCTTTTTTGGGCGCAAATTTCCTCAGTAACGGGCTTTCCATGGCTACCCTCACGGTCGGTGCAAAATAAAAATTTTTGCACTTGCTGCGCAACCATTCCAATCCCGCGCAGGATTCTTCTAACTTCGAATTTCTGTAGCGTAGATAAGATTTCCTTTCTTTAAATCCGCGGAATCTTTGTTCAATTCAGAATCGCAAATAAAAATCGCATCAAGGTCAACATCACTGCTGGCCTCAACCCGGACTTTTACAAATCTGCCAGGTTTTACAAGCTCACCTTGATTTCCAAATTCCTTTTCGTAACGGACAACAACAGAACCGTCAACTTCCGGAGCCTGGAACCATGCGCGGCCAATCGCAAGCCCCTCTGTGCCTTCAACAATTTCTTCTATTAAAACATCATATTCCTTGCCGACTTTGGCCGCAAGGTGACGTTTTGTAATTTCCGCCTGGACCGCGACAAGCCCATCCGCACGCGCTTTGGAAACATTCGCCTTTACACGGTTTTTCATCGAATACGCAGGCGTATCTTCCTCGCGGCTGTACGGAAAACATCCCGACCAGTCGCTTTCAAGTTTTCTTAAAAAATCAACGGTTTCCAAAGACTCTTCATCAGTTTCGCCCGGAAAACCAGTCAAAAACGTAGTGCGCAAAGTCGCTTCCGGCAACGCGGCTCGGATATCAGCAGCAAGCCGCAGATATTCAGCGGCGCTACCCTTCCGGTTCATCTTATGGATAACATTTTCGCTTCCGCTCTGGAAAGGAATATCAAAATACGGAAGAAGTCTTTTGTCTTTTTTCATCACATCAAGAATGTCGCGGTTAAAATGGTCCGGATGAATATAAAGCGGACGCACAATAAATTTTCCAGGCAACGCGGAAATCATCTCCAGAAGTTTTGCCAGCCCGGAAGTTGAATCAGTACCCAAATTTCTTCCGTTTTCCCATTTCGGCAAATCAAGGCGGCCTGTTCCAAAAACATTGTCGTTTTCGCCAGTTCCATACGCCGCCAGATCCTGCCCGATAAGATTAAATTCTACAACGCCGTTAGCGTACAAATCTTTTATCTCGTTTATAATGCTCAACGCAGGGCGGCTTCTAAGCTCCCCGCGGATAATAGGAATCGCGCAGAACGAACAATGGTTCGAGCAGCCTTCTGTAATCTTTACAAAAGCGCTTCCCCTGTAAGAAAGCAAAACCTTGCGCTCACCAACACAAACGCCTTCCTGTTTATACGTTTCAACCGGGCGTTCGCCTTTTAGCATTGATTTTACAGTCTCATCAATTTTATCAAGATTTCCGTTTCCAAAAATTGCGTCCGCTTCCGGCAGCTGTTCTTTTAAGGCATTTGCGTAACGCTCAGCAAGGCATCCTGTAAGTAGAATTTTTGCATTGGGATACTGATTTTTTGCAGAACAAACTGCCTCAAGAGATTCCTTTTTTGCAGACTCAATAAATCCGCAGGAATTAACGATTATAAAATCCGCCTCAGACGCGTCAAAAGTCTGCTCCATTCCAAGATTAAGCATCCGGTTAATGATAAGCTCACCATCAACCTGATTTTTTGCACATCCGTGCTGATCTATAAAAAATTTAGTCAAGTTCAATTACCACCAGCTTGTACTTTCCATCCGTATCTTTTATCCACCTGATGTCTTCCGCCAAAACCTGTCCCGCTTTTCCAATTCCCAAATCGTAAGTCTTTGAATCCGCAACAATACCAAACTTAACAGTATTGCAGTTAGACATCCAAAGACGGACACCGTTATTCGCCGAAATTGTAGCAACTTCGCCGCTCGTAAAATACGCCTCAACAGCATCTCTGCGGTCAATTTTATAACGGAATTCGCACGCGCCGCGGAAACTGGCATTAATTGTAAATGGATATGCCCGGTTGTCCTCAAGAATAACAATCTGCTTGTATTTTGTATCAACTTCTGTAGCAAGAGGAATTTCATCCTGACTTACAGCGGAAATATACGAGCCTTCGCTGCGCTTCAAGATTCTAACCTCCGCGCCATGGGCCTCGTTTGTCGCAGAAATATCAGAAACGTAGACAATCAAATCAGTGTTTGAATCACCGTCAATATCAAGCTCAGATTCCTCCGCCAAATCAGTGTACAAAGTTCCAACCGGACACTGCAGACCAAACTGCGAAAGGGTATCGCTGACTGTAAGCACAACCTGCCCCTGGACGCCGGGGAAAATTATCTGGTCTCCTTTATAAAGCCGTGTGGTCAAAGCCTTTTCCGAAAGCTCATACTTTTTCGAAGTGTTTTCCTTATCAAGAACAACATCCTCTGTTGTCGCATTTTTTTTCCTGATAATAAAAATAAGAAGAACCGCAAAAATCGCTATTACAAAAAGCCCGATTCCGCAAGAAATCAACGGCCAAAAATAGGCAGGTTTTTCATGGACATAAAGATTCGCCGGAACAGGGGATTCCTGGAGCTTTTTATTTTTGTACAAAGTCAAGACAGTTTCCGGATTTACGCCAAGATAGTCAGCATAATTGCGCATAAATCCCTGCATATACGCCTCGCCAGGAAAAGCGGCGTCATCCTCTTCTTCCAGCCCCACAACATAAGAATAAGTGATAGAAGTTTCGCGGGCGGCAGTTTCCCTGTCAATATTTTTTGCCTCGCGCGCCTTTTTTAAAATTTCTCCATAACTATCCATTAAACTTTACTCCGAAAACAAAAAGTTGTTGTAATTGTTTGCAGATGAAGGAGGATCGTAAATAAAACGCTGATCCGAAATATCAGAATTTATTTTATATCCTGTAAAATTAAAAACAAAAGTTTCACCATGGGAAGTCGCTGCCTCTACACGGCGGATAAGTTTTGTCTCTGCATTTATCGCAAGTTTAATGTAACGGAACGCCTCGGAAGAATTTCTCCTAGAAAGAATAAGTTTTACAACTCTTTCAGAAGAGCCCTCCTCTAGCAGAACTGGCTCCTGACCAACTTCGTAAGCCACAACATAATAACGGCTCAAAAGAGAAAGCCCCTGCGCCGTATTCAAATTTGCCGCATTGCCTGAACCCTCTGATTTTACAGACTGCTGAAGAACCGCGGCCTCTTCCGGAAGGTAAACTGTAAGCATATCGCCGTTAAAGACAATAACCTGATCCGCCGGAGAAGTAAAATCCATTCGCAGCAAATCCGGTTTTTTATAAGAAACTTTCCCGGCCATATCGCGCTTGTCCGCACGGATGTCAAAGTCAGCCTCATAATCTTTTAAAGTCGCATAATATTCTGAAACGGTCTTAAAATATGCACTTGCAGTTGTAATCCCCTGCGCAAAAACCGCCGATGAAAACAACAAAAAAACAATAGCACCAGCAGCAAATTTTGAGTATTTTTTCATAACTTTTATTTTATTATAAGTAAATAACGCGGTCAAGTAAGAGGTGCCGCAAGTTCATCACAATGCTTTGCCCCATTCACAATATCATAAAATTCCTTGCCGTCCATAGTTTCTTTTTCCTTAAGACGGTCAGAAATATATTCCAGCAGATCCTTGTGCTCCTCAAGAAGCTTTAAGACATACTCATAACGTTCTTCCATAAGTTTTGCAATTTCGTTATCAATATAGTTCTGGGTTTCCTCGCTGAATTCACGCACAAGATTCGGGTCGCCGCCACGGTTTCCAAGAACGCCTTTTCCAAGAGTCATATTCTTGAATTTTTCGCTCATTCCGTAATCAACAATCATCTGCTTAAGAATATCTGTGGCACGCGCAATGTCGTTCGACGCGCCGGTAGAAATGTCACCAAGAACAATCTGCTCCGCGGCACGTCCGCCAAGCAAAGTGTCAACCTCGTTTATCATATCTTTGCGTGTAAGCGCGAATTTTTCCTCTTTGTCGCGGTACTGCGTAAATCCGCCGACACCATTTGACCTAGGAACAACAGTTATCTTATTGACAGGCGGATAATCCGGCGTAAACGCGCCGACCAGAGCGTGTCCAGTTTCGTGAACAGAAGTAAGACGGAGCTGCTTGTCCTTGTCTTTTTTTGTCTTCTTTTTAAGTCCTATGCTCACCTTGTCAATCGCATCGTTAAAATCATCCATTGTTACAAGTTTATGACCGTTTCTGACAGCAAGAAGAGCCGCCTCATTCACAACATTGGCAAGGTCTGCCCCGGCAAAACCGCTTGTTCCGTGCGCAATTGAAACAAAATCAACATCACTGGCAATCTTCACGTGTTTAGCATGGATTCTAAGAATCGCCTCGCGCCCTTCGACATCCGGTCTTTCAACAGGAACCTGACGGTCAAAACGCCCCGGACGAAGCAAAGCCGGATCAAGAATATCGGCACGGTTTGTGGCCGCAAGAATAATCAAGCCTTTCTCGTTTTCAAAACCGTCCATCTCAACCAAAAGCTGGTTCAATGTCTGCTCGCGCTCATCGTTTCCGCCGCCAAAACCATTCACGCGGCTTTTTCCAAGAGCATCAATTTCATCAATAAAAACAATGCAAGGAGCTTTTTCACGCGCCTGCTTAAAAAGGTCGCGCACGCGGCTTGCTCCGACACCAACGAACATCTCCACAAAGTCCGAGCCGGAAATACTGAAGAAAGGAACTCCCGCCTCTCCTGCGACAGCACGGGCAAGCATTGTCTTACCAGTTCCCGGCGGTCCGACAAGCAGAACACCTTTCGGGATTTTTCCGCCGATTTCTGTGTATTTTTTTGGAGATTTCAGGAAATCAACAACCTCAACAAGCTCTTCCTTTGCCTCATCAACGCCAGCGACATCCGCAAAACGGGTTTTTACCTGACCTTCCTCAACAGCCTTTGCCCTTGAGCCGCCCGCGCCAAAAATGCTTCCCATTCCGCCTGAGCTTCCGCCCATTTTTTTGAACAGGATAAACCAGATTATCACAAAGAAAATAATCGGACCGGCAAGAGAAATCAGCATTGAGATAAGCGCGTTATTCTGCTTTGTAACAAATTTGTAGGTAACTTTTTTTTCGTCAAGAATCTCAATAAACTGTGAAAGAGGATAGCCGCTTGCCTTATAGACAGGACGGCTCTCGTGGGAAGCAACTTCTTTCGCAAAAACACGGAATCCTTTTTCCTCATTATTAGTTTCAACAGGAACAATGACCTGCGGCCCATAGCCAAGATAATAGTTTTCACCGATTTCTACTTCTACAATCTGACCGTCAAGAACCATCTCCCGGAATTTAGAAAAATCAACTTCGGAAACAGAAAATTTTCCAGGAAAATTTAACTGCACAATCGTAAGTCCAACCAGAAGCAAAAGCAAAAATCCAAGGAATGAAAAATTCTTTTTTGGTTTCTTGTTTCTTTTTTTATTGTTTTTATTATCGCCCGAACCTTCCAGCTTGAAAAAACTGTATGGGTCAAAATCATTCATATCGTCTTTCTTTGAACCGTTATTTTTGCTCATTAAAAATCCCTATCAAAATATTCTTCTATTAATATACGAAGTATTGAGCAAATTGTCGATAAATTTCAGTTTTTTAGTAAAGTTTTTTTTTCTGTTTCCGAAAATGAAAGGGATTATCTGGATTTTTCCAGGGAGGTAAAATTTATGGCATTTAATCAGGCTTATTCTGCATACCAAAAAACGAATGTTACAACTGCCAGCCAGGGAAAACTTGTTGTACTTCTGTACGAAGCGGCTGTAAAAAAATTAAATTCCGCGATTTCTCTGATGGATTCAGACGGCAAGTTAAAACCTAGCGACATTGAAAATTTTACAAAACTGATTCAAAAGGCTCAGGCGATAATCACAGAGCTCCAGGTTTCGCTTGATATGGAAAAAGGCGGCGAGATTTCCAAGAATCTTATGTCGCTCTACATATATTTTAACAACGAGCTTACAGATGCAATTTTTAAGCACTCAAAAGAAAAAATTGAATTTGTGGTAAACAAGATGAATGAACTTCTTGAAGCATGGAGAACGGCTTCTAACAGTGTTGCAAATGCGCCGGCAAACACTTCGCTAAGAGAATCAACGCTGGATATTACGGGCTAAAGGGAATTTTTAGACAGGACGCGGGAGGAAATTATGGCAGAACTTACCGACGAAGAATTGAACGAAAGAGTCGCAATTTTAAGAAGATTCAGAACTCTTCTTGAACAGCAGCGAAAAAAATTCCAGGAATATCTGAATGTTCTTGAAAAACAGGAAAACGCAATCTCTACAGAAGACACAAATGCGATTATCAGCCATGCGGAGCTTGAGCAGCAGGTTGTGGCGGGAATCAAAAACCTTCAGAAAGTGATTGTTCCAATGTCCGAGATGTACAAAAATTCTGAGAAAGGCGAAAATCCGGCAGGCGACAGTTCTGTTGAAAAAATTCAAAGCGAGCTGGAAAAACTACAGGACAAGGTTCTTGTTCAAAACCAGAAAAACCGCGAGCTTTTAAAAAAACACCTTGTGCAAATCAGAAGCCAGCTTGAAAACTTTAAAAATCCGTACCGAAAAAACAGAAGCATCTACGCCAGCGCGCAGAACGCGCACGGTTCTTTGGTCGCGGTTGAAGTGTAAACGCAGAAAATTAAAGTTTTTGAAAATACTGAAAAATCGCTCACACCGGATTTTCAATTTGCTCCAGATGGTTAGGCTCGCGCTACGCTTGTAGTGATTCGGGTGCTACGCACTTTAATTGGCTCAATCGCCTAAAATCTTCACAAATTGCAAATCCGCCTGCGCTTTTATTCCTTTTGTTATAAAATTTGAATTTTATTTAGAGTACCTTTATGGAAGAAATTGCGATTATTGTGGCCTATGCAAAAAACCGTGCAATCGGCAAAAACGGAAAAATTCCGTGGCACATTCCGGAAGAAAGCGGACATTTTAAAGACACAACGACAGGCGGAGCGGTGATTTTTGGAAGAAAATCGTTTGAGGAAATAGGAAAGCCTCTTCCGAAAAGGTTTAACGTTGTGGTTTCCACTACAAAAAATTTTGACTATTTAAATTCCGGGGAAGAACAGAACACACAAAAGATAAAGACGGCAAAATCGCTTGAAGATGCGGTTGCACTGTGCAGGAACGCAGGTTATTCAAAGATTTTTATCTGCGGCGGAGAGCGGATTTACCGGGAAGCACTGGAAAAAAATATCTGCGGAAAACTTATAATTTCTGAAATCAACGAAAATTTTATATGCGGTACTTTAAATGCGGATGCGTTTTTTCCGGAATTCAGCAAAGATGACTGGATTTTAGAAAAGACAGAACCGCACAACTCTTTTACCGTTTTTTATTACCAGCGGAAAACCACCTGACATCCGGGGACGCGGCAAGGATAGTAGCCCCACCGCAGGTGTTCCGGAGCGAAGCGCAGGAATGTAGGCGAAAGCCGGAAGGGCGAATAGCCTGATTTTTGGAAGTCTGCCTTGCGCAGACGGACAAAAAGCCGCCCATAATCAAATTTTTCTTTTGCCCTGATTAAGACAATTCATTAAAATTGCGGTATGAAAAAAAATAGAATCTTTTTTGCCCTGATTTTTGCGGCGATTTTGGGATGCGGCGCGTATTTTTTGTTTTTTGAAAAGAAACCGTCTTTAGTGCCGTACAAAACTTTTTACAGCGAAGTTTCAGAGGGAAAAATTTCCGAGGCGACAATTTTTCCGGACAAAATACAGTTTAAATATATCGGCGGAAAGAATGTTTTTTGCACGGAGAATCCGGATTCGCCAAATTTGAAAGAGTTTCTTCTATTGAATAGCGTTCAGTTCAAGGAAGAAAAAAAATTTTCACAGATTGTCTCAGCAATTCTGGACGTTGTTTTTTATATAATCTTTTTTGCGGTGATTATTTTTGCATTCAGGAAATTTATTTCTCCGAACACTTTTAAGACTGTCAGAAAAACAGGGGTAAAATTCAGCGACATTGTAGGAATGGAAAACCTTAAAAAGGACATGATGCAGATTGCCGATATTATGAAAAATCCTGCCGCATACAGGGCAAAAGGAATCAGGATGCCAAAGGGAATTCTTTTGGAAGGCGCTCCGGGAAACGGAAAAACGCTTTTTGCGCGCGCGTTGGCCGGAGAGGCAAAAGTGAATTTTATTCCGGCAAAGGCGACTGATTTTGAAAGTATGTTCATGGCAATCGGCCCGGCAAAGGTAAAGTTTCTTTTTGCAAAAGCACGGAAGCGCACGCCCTGCATTGTCTTTATTGATGAATTTGACGGAATCGGAACAAGAAGGAATTACTCCGGCTCTGCGATTGAAACAGAAAACACAAGAATTGTAACCGCGCTGTTAAATGAGCTTGACGGATTTACGCCGCACGACGGGATTCTTGTTCTTGCCGCCACAAACAGCCGCGCGGCATTGGACGAGGCTTTAATCCGCCCCGGACGTTTTGACGCAAAGTACACTGTCCCTTTTCCGGATCTGGAAACACGCGAAAAACTGATTGAAAAATATTCAGCGGGAAAAAATTCCTGCTGCGACACAAAACTGCTCGCAAAAAGTTTCAACGGTTTCAGCTGCGCGCAGATTGAGTCCGTCATCAACAGGGCGGCTATTATTGCGGCTCAGCAGAACCGGAATGAATTTTCAGAACAGGATATTCAGGAGGCTTTAAAAGAAATATGATGGACAGCACAAAAAACAAAATTGACATGCTAAACGGTTCTCTATGGAACAAGATTCTTGTTTTTGCAGTTCCGATTGCGGCGAGCAATATTCTTCAGCAGCTGTTCAATTCTGCGGATGCCGCGGTCGCGGGGCGTTTTGCCGGAAGCCAGGCTCTTGCGGCGGTCGGAAGCAACGGCCCGATAATCAATATTATAATCAGTCTTTTTGTAGGCGTTTCGCTTGGCGCAAATGTTATAATCGCAAACTTTATCGGCGCAGGCAAAAAGCAGGAAATCCAGAATGCGGTGCATACGACTATAACGTTCGCGCTGATTGCCGGGTTTGCGCTGATTTTTATCGGCTGGTTCATAGCAAAACCATTTCTTCTTTTTATAGACACTCCGGAAGATGTAATTGACCTTGCGACGCTTTACCTGCGCATTTATTTTATGGGAATGCCGTTTTTTATGCTCTACAACTTTGGCTCTTCAATCTTAAGAAGCAAGGGCGACACAAAGCGTCCTCTTTTTGCGCTTATAATTTCCGGAATTCTAAATGTCCTTTTAAATCTTCTTCTGGTGATTGTTTTTCATCTTGGAGTTGCCGGAGTTGCTATTTCAACTGTAATTACAACAGGAATCAGCGCAATGCTGGTAATTTCGTTTCTTGTCCGGGAAACAGACGAGCTTCATCTTGACTTTAAGAAGCTTGGAATCCACACGCACCTTCTTTCTAAAATGATGAAAATTGGTATTCCTTCTGGAATCCAGTCGGTTCTGTTCGCAATTTCCAATCTGATTGTCCAGGGCTCGATAAATTCTTTTGGCTCAAAGGCAATGGCGGGCTCCGCAAGCGAACTGAACTATGAGCTTTTCAGTTACTACGTTGTATTGGCTTTTAATATGGCAACAACTTCGTTCACAAGCCAGAATCTTGGAGCGCATAAATTTGACCGGTGCAAAAAAGTTCATCTCTGGTGCATTTTTTTCAGCGTGTTTTTCTGCGGAATTCTGGATTTTCTTTTTGTTTTCTTCCGGAACTTTTTTATCCAGATTTACACAACCGATCCGGAGGCAATAAAATTTGGCGTTGGAAGAATGTTGGTCGCGGTTTCGTTTCAATGCATTGCGGCAACCTACGAAGTTTCCGCCGCGACAATCAGGGCGCTTGGCCATTCAATGGTTCCGGCAGGCATAAGCATTCTGTTCATCTGCATCTTCCGTGTTTTTTGGGTAAAGACTATTTTTCCGAATTACACAATGATTCCGTTTCTACAGAATTTTAGCGGATGGACAAGCCTTCTGATGGTTTATCCAGTCAGCTGGATTATGACAGGAATTGCTATGATTACGACATATATTGTCATTGCAAAAAAGACATATAATTAGTATAGTACAACCTATATGGCTGAAAAAAAATTCACAGTTCTAGATTTGCTTGACCTTGATCTGCCAGGACACGATGCGCTTGAATTAAAATGTATCGCGGGTCGCCGTGGCTTGCCACGAGCAATATCTGTTCCGGACATTAACCGCCCCGGACTTGCAATTTCAGGATTTTTTGACGCATTCGCATTCCAGCGTGTCCAGCTTTTTGGGCGTGGTGAAACTGCCTACTTAAAGAAACTTCACGATGAAAACAAGACTGATACTCTTCATCAGCTTTTTAACTACAAGATTCCTTGCTGCATTTTTTCAAGCAGCCGTGAGCCCACAGAGGATTTTTCGCGACTTGCGGAGGAGTCCTGCTGCCCGATTCTTTCCACTCCCCTTGATACAACTGATTTTTCAAAACGGCTTATCCGTGTTTTTACAAATACTTTTGCGCCCACAAAGACGCTTCATGGTGTTCTTGTTGAAGTTTATGGCGTAGGAATTCTTCTTACAGGCCATTCTGGAGTCGGAAAAAGCGAGACAGCGCTGGAACTTGTCGAGCGAGGACACCGGCTTGTTGCGGATGATATTGTTGAGGTACGCTGCGTGAACGGAAACACGGTTCTTGGACGCGGCGCAAACACGCTGATTAGCCACCACATGGAAATCCGCGGGCTTGGAATCATAAACATCTCAAAACTTTACGGTGTCGGCGCAATCCGTGACCAAAAGGAAATTCAGCTGGTTGTCCGTCTGGAAGAATGGGACCAGAACAAAATCTATGACCGCCTTGGCGTGGACGAAAAATATATGGATATTCTTGGAGTAAAAGTTCCGGCAATCGATATACCTGTCCGCCCCGGAAGAAATATGCCGATTATTATCGAGGCCGCCGCCATGAACGAGCGACTAAAAAATATGGGATACAATTCCGCAAGGGATTTTAACCAGAATGTCCTTAAATGGATTGAAAATGGCGTTGTAAAGAATGCGCTTACAGATTCAGATGATTCATATTGATAAAATATACAAATAAAAGGAAAAAAAACTATGACAGAAAAAATGCTAACCGTAAAAAACCGCGCAGGAATTCACGCCAGACCAGCAGCAATTATCGCCCAGACCGCCAACAAGTATCAGTGTGAAGTTTCGCTTTCCCGTGACGACACAACAGTCAACGCAAAATCGATTATGGGTGTTATCACAATGGCCGCAGGTTACAACACAGTCTTGACTCTGCGTACAGATGGACCGGACGAAGTTGAATGTGCAAACGAAATAGAAGCGCTCTTTGACTCAAGATTTGAAGAAGAATAAGCTGCCTCTAAAAATTGCAATTTTTAGAGGATTCCATAAAAAAAATCAAAAGGATGCAATATGAAGCAAATAACAGAAAGACAAAAAGAAGTTCTAGATTTTATTGCAGATTTTACAGAAACAAATGTCTATCCTCCTACGGTGCGGGAAATCAGTGAGCATTTCGGAATTTCACTTAGAGCTGTACAAGATCACATTGCGGCTCTCCAGAAAAAAGGCTACCTTACAACAGAGCAAAAACGTTCACGCTCAATCAGAATCCTTGTGGACGAACGGCACAAAGAAAACAAGCCTTTTGTAAGCAAAGTTCCTCTTCTTGGAACAGTTGCCGCAGGAAAACCTTTGCTTAGCGAAGAAAACCTTGACGGCTACGTAAATCTTACAGAACCGTTTATCCGCCCGGGAAAAAGTTATTTTGCGCTCAGAGTCCGCGGAACAAGCATGATTAACGCGGGAATACTAGAAGGCGACCTTGCGGTTGTTGAGCAGGCGGACACAGCGCTGGACGGACAGATTGTTGTTGCGGTCTTAGACGATGCTATTACCCTAAAAAGATACTACAGGGAATCTTCTAGAATCCGGTTGCAGCCGGAAAATCCTACAATGCAGCCTATTTATTGCACAGATGTAAGAATTGTAGGAATTCTTTCAAACATTGTAAGAACTTACTAAGATGGCAGCGGTTTACCTTTACACAGGCCCGGAGAACGGTGAAAAAAATGATGCCGTTCAAAACATCAAAGGCTCGCTAAGAAAGAAATTCGGAGAAACCGAAGAATACAATTATTATGCCTCTGAAACTCCTGTAAAAGATTTTATGGGAATTCTGGAAAACGAGTCTCTTTTTGCAAACGCCGTCTGTGTAACCGTAAAAAACGCGGATGTCATCAAAAAAAAGGAAGATATTGAAACCATAACAAAATGGATTTCCGGCTCAACATCAGAAACAAATGTGCTGATTCTTACAAGCGACGAAATCTCGGTAGACACAAAGATGGAAAAATCAGTTCCGACCGCAAACAAAAAAATCTTCTGGGAAATGTTTGAGAACCAGAAAGTTCCGTGGATTCAGAATTTTTTCAGAAAAAACGGTTATTCAATCCAGGAAGAAGCCGCCGAAGACATTCTTGAAATGATAGAAAACAACACCGAGGCGCTGAAAAACGAATGTTCCCGCTTTTTTATCCTTTTCCCAAAAGGAACGCAAATCACCGCAAAAGATGTCGATTCAGTCCTTTCGCACTCAAGGGAAGAAAATGCGTTCACTTTGTTTGAGGCGATGGCAGACGAAAGCCCTGAGCCTGAAAAAAGAATAGAAAAAGCGCTGGATATTCTGCAAAAAATCAGACTTTCAAAAGAAAATTCTTCGGTAATGATTATCGCCGGTCTAACATCCTGCTTCAGGAAACTTCTTTTGTGGCACAAACTACGCGTTCAAGGTAAAAATGACGACTTTAACCTGAAGATAAACGGTTTTGCCAGCAAAAAACTAAAAACCCAATACTCAAAAGCCGCAGGAATCTGGACTTCCGGGCAGACCACGGCAATTCTTGCGGACTTAGCGAATTCCGACATGGAAATCCGCTCCTCCGGAACTTTACTGGAAGACATAATTCTTCAGAAACTTGTCTACGAAATCGTTGTAAAAAAAGGCGCGACCTGCGCGGCCTGCGATTTTTCAGTCCAATAAAAATTATCCAATATTTTCAATAAGATTTTTAAGAGCCTTTAGCTCCTCGTCGTTCAAAGTAACACCTTTTCCCATCTTTGAATGTTCCGGAGCCCAGC
>CAVGBY010000006.1:0-37348 GCA_963627355.1 uncultured Prevotella sp.
TTTTGGAGTACAAAGATGGAAAAGGAAAAGACAGAGAAGAAGTATAGCGGCTACGGCTACCACGGCGGCGGAAGAAAACCGACCGGCAGACTAAAGATTTTCGCAAGCACGACAATCTCCGGTATGCCGGAAGAGATAGCAAGGCTAAAAGAGCTTGCGAAACAGAGCGGAAAATCCACCAGCCGTTTTGTGCTTGACACGCTTTTGGGGCTGTAGGAGCAATCATTCCGCCTTTTTCTCGTTCTCCTGTATGACGAAGAACGAGTATTTTGTGGGAACAACCTTGTCCTCTGTTACGTGGTAATGCTCTGCGATTATACGCTTTATGTCCTGCTGCGAAAGAAGAAAGCCGCTCTGCATTACTCGTACTCCTCAAGTTTTGTCTGCAACTCGTTTATCTCATCACGGACTTTCTGACGCTCCGACATAAGGCTTGCGATGTCGTACGGCTCTTCCTCGCCCTGTAGTTTCGCCTCATAGCACTTGATTATCTTCCAGTCGCCTATGTCGCTGGATGCCGCCTGAAGCATTGACTTCAACTCTCCGATTCTTGCCTGAATCTTAAGTTTCTCGAAATCATCTTTTTCTGTGTCCATATTTTACCCCTTGAACAGTGATTTATATAGTGCATCCGTTGAGCGGACGCTCCTGTGTGCGTTGAAACGTGTTATGTTCCCTCTCCAGCTTTTGTACTGCTCCGCTATCTCCGCTTTGGTTATTTTTCCCTGCCTCATCATTGAGTGGAGTTTCCTTAGTTTCCGCCGCTCCCTTGTGATTGTCTTTCGGCAGGGAATTACAATTATTTTTCCTGTCGGTGAGAACAGATAACGCATTTTAAGGAACACAAAGCCGTCATTTAGCCTCTGAACCTGCGTCTTTTTCTCGTTTATTGCTATCCCCAGTCTTCCGCATATCCTGCGGATTCCGTCTAGGACAGATTTTAGGCGTTCCTTGCTTGTGTCTATGATATAGGTGTCGTCCATATATCGTCCATAGAAACGGCATTGCCTTACCGTCTTGCAGTAGTTGTCAATCTCTGTAGGGTACAGTATGCCGGCTACCTGTGAAATCTGGCTTCCGATTCCGACACCCTTTCCCGAACTGCCGAACGTTCCCACAAGATACTTTACAAGCGTCATTGTCCGCCCGTCCTTTATCTTTTCCGAAAGCATCCCGATTAGCCTGTCGTGGCGTATGTTGTCAAAGTATTTTGAGAAGTCGATTGTAAGAACATAGCCGTCCTTGCCGTGCTTCTGGTGGAATCTTCTTAGGTGAGCCTTTAGCCTTTTTCTTGTGAACTCAACGCCCTTGCCTTTTACGCTTGCTCCGTTGTCGTACACAAGATACGGCTTTACGGCAGGAAAAAGCACATAGTCGCACAACGCCCTCTGTAGGACACGGTCGCTTATATGGAGCGACTTTATGTGCCGTGTCTTTCCACGCTCGTTTATGGTGAACTCAAAGAACGGCTTCTGTCTGTAGGTCTGCTCCGCAAGGGCTTTTCTTAGCCGGTTAAGGTTGAATAGTTCGTTCGCCTCGTAGTTCTGGACGGATGACTTCCAGCCCACTGACTTTTTGCAGGCTAAAAATGAGTTGTGCAGGTTGTTCAGGTCTAAAAGTCTTTCGTACATAATAAAAAAAAGGGCAGGCACTTGTAGCGGCAATGGACTTATCCAGCGGCGTTGCCTGCCATATTCTCCTTTTACGGAACGGACTGAATCTCCTTTGCATTGCACACACGGCATAATGTCTTCTGTGTGCCATAAAAATCGGGGGCGGACATAATTGTTCGCATTGCTGGCGTTGTTGTAGTTGGCGTTGCCATTGTTGTTCGCATTACAGAAATTCGCCGAAGACGCTTGCAGATTCAGCCCGGTGTTTGCTATGCGGTTTTCTCCGCCTCTTTCCTTTTCTTGTTGTCGCTCTGCCTCCAGCCCTTCAGGAGCTGAATCTCCCTCTCCACATCGTCAAGAAGCTCGACAAACCTGTTGAGGTCTGTGGGGAAAAGCGACACTATATATTGCAGCTCCTGATAAAGCCTGTAGCAGTTCGCCACCGCCTTGTCCTGAAAACTGCGTCTTAAATCCCACTCGAACATATAGTTCGGGTAGATTGAGTTAGCCTCTGTTATGTTCGTTACCATCTCCGCAAGGTTCTCGCTTATAATCCTGCGTTCAAAGTCAACGAACCATTCCGGATACTCGCTCTGGTATGTATGCCCGGATGTCTTTCCGTATTTTGCGAATATGTCATCCACCGCTTTCTGGTCTTCCGGGCTTATGTCCTTTACAACCTGTTTTACAGATTTTACATTCCTTTTTGCCCCAAAATCCTTTAAAAGCCATACCGTAAGCTCCTTTCTTATTCCTACCGCAGTCTTGTAGAACTGCATATCGCTTAGCCCACGCAGATTCTTTACTACACTCATATAGTCATTCCCCTGTTTTTCCATCTCCGCCCACAAGGGGCGGAGATTAAGGTTATGCGATTACAAAGCGGGGGCGGACATAACCGTACGCATAGCTGGCGCCGCCGTAGCTGGCGTCGCCATAGCTGCCCGCACAACAGAAATACGCCGAAGACGCTACATTCTTTAGCCAGTAGTAGGCTGACCTGTTGTTCCTTGCGGAGGCACTGAAACAGAACAGCGGAAGCCAGTGGTTCGCGTTCCCTGTGTCGAACCCGGAAGAGCTGAATGATATGCTTCCGTAGCACTCTATCTCGCTCATAAGGATTGCCTGGGCGGAAATCCATTCCCAGCCGTTTGACGCTCCGCTCTGCCCCGGGTATCTGTTCACCGTTGAGTTTGCGTCCACGCTGCTAGACACAAGTTCCCTTGTGGTCTTCAGGTGCGTTCCGAATTCCGCATACAGCTGCTGGTTTATTGTGGCATCCGACGCGGTGCTTCCTGCCGTAGCCACATCCCCAAGGTGCGTGGTGTTCATCTCGCTTGACTTGTAGCCGCCTGCGGTTGTGTTGCTGGAGTTCATCCTGTGCCTGCCGAAGTGCTGTGTTCCGCCGAAGCCCATTCCCGGCACCATCACAAGATGCTCGTAGTCCATTGCGATAGTGTCGCCGTTCCCCTTTAGGGTGCTGATTCCGGCTATGGTAACATACTGTGAGCCTGCGGTGCTTTCGTAGCTGCCGCTGACGGTTATGGCTCGGCTCATCTTTATATAGTCGCCCACATATATATCCTCGTGCAGGCTGTAGCCGTCTGTTCCGGCAAGACGCTTCCAGAGCGTGCCGTCCGTTACGTATGAGGTTATGTCCTTAGGCACAAGCCGCGGTATGTTGTGCGACTTTGCTATTACTTCCGGAAGCCCGAACACAATCTGGGCGTTTGACTCCGTTCCTGTGTTCTGTGCCGTCGGGGTAGCCCCCTCCGCAAGTTTTGTGGCTGAGACGCTCTTTATGTAAGCCGCCACCTGTCCTAGATTTACTGTTGGCATATTGTTCCGCTCCTTTTGCTAGTATGTGTATATAAGTTCGCCGCTTGTGTTAAGGGCGAGCGTGGGTGCTGTTTCTCCGCTGTATGTGAGTACAAGGTTTCCGCTGTCTATGTGGAA
Organism: uncultured Prevotella sp.; assembly: GCA_963627355.1. GTDB lineage: Bacteria > Spirochaetota > Spirochaetia > Treponematales > Treponemataceae > Treponema_D. The sequence goes on from CAVGBY010000006.1 coordinate 3,570, forward strand.
GCCGAAAAGCCCTGCGGTCTCAACGGTCGCCCCTGTTCCTGTGCTTCCGTTCTTTATGCTGATTTCCTCTGTCTGTCCGTCTGTAAGCGTTATGGTGAACTTGTTGGTTCCGCCGTCATCGGTGCTTGTTACCGTCTGGTGTGCGGTCTTTATCCCGACACCGTCCTTAATCTCTATGCTGTCATCTGTTCCGTCTGTGTATGTAACTGCCAGCGTGTTCTTACGCAGCCCCGCGGTGTCCGTTTCCTCTGTTGTGCTGTGGGTCTTGACTCCAACGCCGTCCTTTACGGTGAATTCTATGTCGTCCACAAGCGTTGTGTCGCTGGACTTCAGGGCTATGGCGTTGCTTCGCAAGCCGTATGTGTCCGTGCTTTCTGTCTGCGTTGCCTGTGAAAGCCCTGTTCCGTTCTTTATGCTGAATGTCTTTGTCTCTGTCTGTGTTCCGTTCCGTATGGTTGCGGTAATGACATTCTCCGCGCTTGACGTTGTGCCTGTTGTGGTCTGCTCTAGGTCTATGCCCGAGCCTATGTTAGCCTTTGCGTCCGCAAACGTGGTCTTTCCAACGCCCTCGTCCTCTGTGTATGCCAGTATAAGCGTGCTGTCCGTGAACGACACGCCGTTAAGTTCCGTTATTTCCTTTACTTCAAGTTCTTCTGCCATAGTGCCTTTCCTTTTATGATATAGTCATTATGGCTGAAAATTATCTGACGCTTAAAAATGGGGCGGGGGGGGAGAGTTATGCCAGCAGGGGGAGCGGAACTGGTCTTTGCGAGTGTCTGTTGAAAGAATCTAGCACTATGCCACGCAGATATGACCAGATTAGTTTGTGGATTTGTTTTTCTATGAATAAAGTTCTGACTTCATCTATTTTCAGCAGGCTTTCTGCCGCAGTCTTGTCTTTTATGTTAAAGGAGATGAAAAGGACATACTCGGCGGTGTAATATATCTTGCCGTCCGCATAAAATGAGAATCTATATTTATGGCGGTTCTGCATTTCAGTATCCTTTATAACAGGGTCGTCCTTGTTGTAACTGTGTTCTGTTTCGTAGCGGATATTTTTTAACTGCTCATCTGTCGGTGAAAAGAACAGTTTTTCGGAAGATTCCAGCAGGGTTATATTTGAAAGTTCAATCGATTTTATAAATTTTGTGTAGTTTTCATCCATGGCTATTAAGTCCTTTTATGCACATAGTTCCTCATAACTATCGTCGGTAGAGTTTTTTACATCCGTATAATCCGGCTTATACTCATCGGTGGTTATATGCGTGTTCAGTTTAAGGCTGCCGCAGAAATTCTCTGAAACCTCTTTTTTTATCATATCAAGAAGGAGTGCCTTTACGCTTGTCTGTCTGTGGTCTGCTATGGTTCTAATCTTGTCCTGCATACCGAATGGAACTGTAACGGTCATCTCTCCCATCGGGGTTATATATAAATCTCCGCCCACCGCACTGGATAATTTGGCTAGAACCTTGTATGAGGGATTTGTTTTGAGCGTTTCAATCCTTGAGATGGCACTTTGTGTTGTTCCTGCCCTGCGTGAGATTTCTTTCTGGGAAAGTCTGTTCTTTTCTTTGAGTATGCAGAAGTCATTCATAAAGGAAGCTAGGATTCCGTAAAGTTCCATAAAATCCTTAATATTCTCCATTCTTTTTTCTCCTTTTGGCTTTTTCTGCATATTCTTTACGCCTTGTTTTTGCACTTTCGATTTTATGCGGTTTGCCGGTCTTGAACTCCGCCTCCAGCAGGATGCTTGCTCCGTATTCGCTCTTTAACATTGAGTTGCAGTAGTAAATCCTGAACACTCCTTTTTTATCCGCCTTGGGAATCCGCATTTCAACTATATTGTCCCCTATGCCTTTAAGGCTGCCAATATCAAAGTATGCGGATAAATCCCCCTCTTCTGCAAGTTTATCCAGAAAATCAACGACCTTTACGTATATCCAGAAGAACTTCCGTTTTTTGGATAATGTCAGAATCTCGTTTCCCACATATCCGCCCTCGTCCTTGTACTCAATGTATACATCTCCATTCTTTAACTGGGATTTGTTCTTGTGGATATTGGTTCCCGGATAGAATATATAAAGCATATCGTTAAAAATATAGCAGATATGCTATGTTCGTGCAATTTTTTTCCGATAAAAAAACGTCTTTTTTATAAAAAAAACCGCCATTGCTGGCGGTGGGTCAAGCGTTTTTTTTATCTGTGGTTTTCGGTGTAGAAGTTTATGCAGTCCACAACGAAGCCGCTTTTTGTTGTTCCGTTCTTTTCCGCAAGGGCGGTGATTAAGTCCACCATTTCCTGCGGAAGAGAGAACTGGACCTGTTTTCTGCCGGATTCAGAGAGCCGTGGTCGTCCTGCCCCCTCACGTTTTCCGCCCGAGTTTTTTCTTGCTCCGCCCCAGTTTTCCGAATATTCCTTTTCCGCCTCTTTTTTTGTTCCTGCCATCAGATAGCCCCCTGTATTATCAAGATATTTACCAGAATAATCAAAAAGACAGAGATATAGAAAAATGTGTTTTTCACTTTGACAGCCTCCATAAAATAATTTATTATGAAAGCAAGGCACTCTCTCCAGAGCCTTGCAAGTTTTTTTTATCTAAGTATTACACTTAGAAGAGCGACGATTGAAGTTATAAGTGCCGCAACTGCTGCAATCAGTTTGGCTATAACTTCAATCATTTTTTTTGTTTTCTTCACATAATCACCGCCTTATCAGTGCCGTCTGCTCCTGATGTTTATATAATATATTATCTTGCGGATTATGTCAAGTATATTCAGCAAGATAATATTAATTTTTCCTGCTGTCCGCTAGCCCTTTACTACTGATATTTTGGCGAACGGAACGACATTATTTTATGCTCCTATAATTGGCAATAATCCAACAAACAGGACATAATCCAGCGTGTCTGTGGAGTTATATTTTACAGTAAGAACTGTGTCATTATTTGCATTATAAAATTTTATGTCGTCAAAACCGCCGGTTGACACGTCTGTTATTCCATATTTGCATAGTTCATATCTATAATTCCCAATACAACCACCATAACTAGATTCTCCAGCAAAAAATTTCCCTATTGTATTATGAATTTTATCCCATACAACACTGTGGGCTGTTCCTTTAGGAAAATAAAATATTTTAAAAGAGTGTTTTCCCCAGCCAATTGAGAGGATATTGTATTTATCTGTCGAAATTCCACTGCCGATTGCGATTGTATTATATGAGTTTGTCTGGGCTTGTTGTCCTATGCAGATACTGCCAGTACCTTTTGCGACAGCCATATTTCCAATCGCAATACTGCCATACGCTTGGTAAGTAATTCCATCATCATCTGTATACTCTAAAGTTTCTGCCTGCGTGCCTATTGCTACGGCACCTTGTCCTTGATTTGTTATAGTGTTACCAATAGTTACCGACATACTTTTTGTTGTTTCGTTGTCAATACCAATTGCAACTATATGATTTTTTTCTGTTGTAAGGTTTTTTCCTATAAGAACATTGTTATCACCAGTGTTTGTGTTTTGTCTTCCAACAATAACAGAAGTCCGCCCTGTACTTTTTACTAGTGTTCCTATGACTGTAGAACCTCCTGAAGCGGTTGCATTATTTCCGATTGAAAACGAGCCTTGGTCTGTAATACTGCTTGAAGTACTTTGCTTTTTAAAATCAATATATGCAGTCTGTTCTGATGCTCCAATATATAATCCGTTGAATGTGCCTCTAAATACTCCGTTGGAAAATTCAGCGTTTCCGTTATAATCAATCTGCCAGCCCGACACTCCTGTTTTGTAGTTGGCGGACTTTATCACTCCGCCTGTTGTCTTTCCGTCCAGGTCTGTTCCGCTTGTCAGTTTTATCTCGTTCGCAAGGAGCATCTGTACCCTTGCTATTGCCGCCGACATATTCTGCACCCATATCTTCTTAGCCTTTATGAATGTTTCCTTGTCCTCTGCTTTCTCGATTGCCTCGAAGATGTCGTTTATGGACTGGTTGTAGCGGTAGTCGGTCAAATCTTCTATGATGCTCCACTTGTTGCTTTCCTTGCTGTATACGTGGATATAAGAATCCGTTGTGTTAAGGTAGTAGTCGCCTGTGAAAACCGCAGGCTCGTTTGCCTCATAAGCCGCCTGATTGTCCGCATAGTGTCCTAGGTACATCGCCCCACGCTCGCCCTGCTCGCCGAATACAGCCGATATGCAGGGCTCTGTGCAGGAGTATGTCTTGTTTGTGTATGTTGTCTTTATGTACGTCCATAAAAAGCGTTTCTCCGCCGTTACCGTCTGTACTGTTTCAGTCCAGCCGTCCGATTCGAGCGTTATTCCGTCGCTCTTGTCCGTAAGAAGATAGAACGTTGTTATCGCGGATATTCCTGTTCCATCATAGACTACCGGCACATTGTTCTGCTCCATAAGAGTACCGTCCGGGGAATAGTAGCGGAACTTCAGCATTGTTGCGTCCTTTGGCGGCTGGAAGCCCCTGTACAGGGTGCCTTTTGCGACTTCCGCAGGGAATGTCTCCGCTGTTACTTTTTCTTCCGTGTATGTCGGGCAGACTTCGCTTGCCTTCATCTTCTCTAGGCTTGTGTAGTTTTTCATTTTAGTTTCTCCATAAAGAATAACGCTCCGCTTCCGTCCCCGTCGCCCACGACTGAACTGTCGCCTGCTTTCACAAGGAACGGAACTGCGGCGTGGTAATATGTCTTTTTCTCTGAGAATGTTTCGGTGCTTGCCACCTGTTCATACCCGGAGTACGCCTTTTCCTCTCCGTCAGGCAGGGTCTCAAGCGTTATGTTTCCGTAGTCCGTATTGTTCTCCGAAGTTCCGCTTGCGACCCTCTTTATCGCCCTTATCTGCTCCGGGTCTGAAACCTCACCTGTATTGTCAATCTTTATCTTCTCTCCGTCGGGGAAAAGCATTTTGTAGACTTTGGTGCTGTCCGCTCCGTAAAGCCTTGAAAGCTGTGCCTGAACCTCACGCTCAACCACATTAAGGTCGTCTATCTTGTAGATGACCTTGATTTTTATGTAAAGCACATCGCCCTTCAGGAACGTGGTTGAGATTTTGACCCTGTTTCCATCCCAGCTGCCGACCTCGTCTCCGCTTTCCAGATACGCCTTGTATGTTATGTTCTCCGTTATCTGGCTGTCCATATAGTAAAGGTATGCGGAGATGTAGAACCACGATGACATTATCTTGCCGTTCTCGTTCACCGGCACGGTCTGAGCCTCCGGCGATATGTCTAGGGTGTATTTGTTTATGTCGATGGTGCTAGTGATTTCCGCCTTTGCCTCTGTAACCGCATTCTGCAAATCGCCGTATGTTATGCCGGGTACTTTTGATGACGGCTCTTTTTTTGAGGTCAGGTTTGACTTGTATTCAGGAATAGCCCCGTAATCAAAGAGCGCCTCATTGTAGTCTTTCAATGTGAGTTCCCAGCCGTCCGCAGTCTGCTTTGCCCCATAGATTGTCATTGGGTTTGTTATGGTTGTGAACTCGCCGTCTGTTCCCAGTGTTCCGAATGAGTAGATGTTGCCGAATTCCGGCTTTGTTGTGTATGCGGCAGGTGTCGCAAGGGTAAGAGTCCGTGTCTTTCCTTTTCCAGTAACCCTTGCGTATATATGCTGCATTCCGCTGTCGTTCTGCGCCTGTATGATTATTCCATAGGTTTTGGAAGTGTCCGTAAAGTCACATAAATCGGATGTCTGTATTCTTGTTATCCTGCTGTCCTGAATCTCGACTCCGTGGATTGTTCCGCTTGAAAGCCCGATTTTCAGCTGCTTCATCTGCACAAGGACTTTTGAGTAGAGAGGGTAATAGTCGCCCTCATGTCCTACGTTCACGGTTACGTCGCGCGGCTGGAGTTTCTGCTTCGCTATCTGCCTGCGGGCGAACTTTAACGCCTGGTCACCCGATGTTATGTATTTTACCGCAGCTTCGGTTATGATTTTTTCCTTGCTGTAGATGTCCGCGCCGTTGACCTCGTTGTTCTCGTTTATGTATACGGTGCTTGTGTCCCATGTTGTGCGGTCTGTGAATGTTATTTTCTGCGCGAAAGCCTTTCTTGCGAATGACTTAGAGACGGTTATGCTTTTAATGCTCTGCTCGTTCAGAAGCGCAACCGGTGTTTCCTGCTTCTTTTCTATAGCGAAAGTCCAGCGTCCGTCGTTCGCCATGTACATTGTGGCGTTACATTCGGTGAGTATCTGATTCAGAAGTTCGCTTTTCTTCTGGTCTTCCGTGACTATGCCGTCGCAGTAGAGTTTCTCCTCCTCGCAGTATTTGTACAAAGCTCCCAGTGAATCAAGGTCAATCTCTGAATCGGCATATTTTGAGTGAGGGTGTATGTCTGCCGTAAGAATTGCAAGAATCCATGCGGCAGGGTTTCGTGTAGGGTAGAGCGCCGAAGTCCATTCCGTGCCGTTCCAGATTCGCGCCGTTCCGTAAACCATGCAGTTTATCTCGTCCAGCGTGTCCTGCGTGTTGTCGTCTGCCACAATCTTTAAGCCAATCTGCAGTGTGCGGTCGTTCCATGGCGATTCAATGGGCGAGCAGGGGATAGTGTTTGAGGCGGTTGATTTTACCGCATCATACTGCCACGAGTTTATATAGCATAGATAGGCGGTATCGTTTGCGTTTGAGCTGCGCTGCTCCGTGTTCCTTATTATGCGTACAGAAATGTCTTTTCCGTAGCACTGGGCGGCGGAAAAGATAATTGTATACTCAAAGCGTGCAGTCTGGTTTGTGTTCACCGAGCCTGTGGTGAGAGTTCCTGCGGTGTTCCATGTGGGGGTTGCGGCATCCATGTTGTTTGACCACTGGATAAGGAATTCTTCCGAAAGCGCCTTCCAGCCGTCATCGTAGTACCTTAAACCGTTGAACATAATGCAGATGTCCGCGCGGTATGTGTTCTTGTCAAGTTCCTTTACAAGCCCCTCTTTCCATTTTGTTGTGTCGCCGTTCTTGTGCGGTATCTCATCGCCGTAGTTGGTGGAGTTCACCTTGTATTTAAGCGCGTCAATCTTTGTGTGTGTCGATGAGTTTGAAAGCTGGATCGTGTTACCGTCCGCCTGATAGTAGCCCGAATGGAAGTAATAGCCGTTGTTCTGCTTTGTCGTGTCATAACTTGCGGGCTTCATGTAGTAGACTGTTTCCTTTGTGCCGTCAAGATGTGGAACGGTTATGCTTGTGTTGTAGCCTACAAGCCTTTTTGTTCCGATTGAGAGGTTGTTTATAAGGCAGTTCTTGAATCCTACGCATAGGGCGATGTTCCAGTACTGGGTGTCGCCGTTTGTTCCCTTTATCGTGTAGTAGCCGTTTGTTATCTTGTATGGGGCAAGGTACATTGAGCCCATGACAAAAGGAATATTGTAGCCCAGCGCGTTCTTGTTCTTTGCCCCCTTAAGGAACGGTCGGGATTCCGGGGACTGGGCAAGCGCCTTTGACTCCCGCTCCGCCTCTTCCGCCTCTTCCTGCGCCTTCCGCTGCTGCACCGCGCTGTAAATGGCGCATCCTAGGGCTACCGCCGCGCATACAATCGCAAGAATGGCGCATCCTACCGCGCCCGGTGTCTCACGCACAAATATTATGTCGTCATCCTTTATCTTGTAGTCGGGGGCGATTTTTTCACCGCTGTTGAGCATTATGCAGTGCTCTATGTTCAGTTCTGGAGCGAAAGCCTTTAGGGCATCCCCGAGTTTTCCGTCTGTCCTGAATGTCCTGTATTCCGAGCCGATTCCCTTGTATATGTTTATTGTTCCCATTTTGTTTGTTCCTAGATGACTTCGTAGATGTTCTTTAGCGTTAGATACTGCCCTGCGGATTCAAGCGATGATATTCTAACGCCCTGATTTTCCGTTGACTGGATGAAGATGTTTCCGCCCAGCGACACCGCGACATGCAGGCGGTTGTCCCTTTTTCCGTAGAATTCAAGGATAGAGCCTTCCTCTATTTTTTCCGTCTTCCTTACGTTTATCTTAGGAAGCGTCTTCTGTAGTTTCTCACGGTCGAACTTTTCAGGCACAACGTCATTGAGTTTCTTTCCGTAGCGCCTCTCTATCTCTATCACAAGTCCGTAGCAGTCAAGCCCGGTTTTCGGGTTTCGCCCGAACTCCACGAACGGAACTCCGATAAGGTCTGATATTTCGATTCCCATTATGCATTCCCCCTGTTTATGTCTGTGTCGAACTTGTACGGCGGGAATGTCATATCCAGCCGGTCATCGTTTGACAGTTCAAAGTTCAGCTCCATGTTCTCTCCGTAACTTACAGAGCCGAAAAAATGCGTGTACTGCTTTATCTTCTGAATCTCACCGCTTTCGGCAATAACTCCCACAATGTCAAGGCGGAAGTCATCCCCCGCATTCTCCACAAACTCTATGAGGCTGTTTTCTGTTCCCGATATTTTCAGCTGCGCGCCTTTTCCCTGCGAATCCGCAGGGGTATACTCAAAGCTTGCGGCTGTATATGTCTTTCCGTTAAAGGTCACATTCTCCGTATTGTTCACAAGCCGGACAGTGTCGTAGTTTGAGCATGAGAATTCCAGCAGGTAGTGCAGGGAATAGAAGCCGCCCGAAAAAAAGCGGTTAAAAAGCTCGTTGTCTGTCATCAGTAAACCTCCTCTATCTCCATCTCTACCGTGCGGAACAGTTGCCCCTTGCCTGCGGACGGCACGGATTTAAAGCGGTAGTATCCGCTACCGATTTTTGTGCAGGTGAAAGCCCCGGAAAGTCCGCCCAGCGTGTCCTTGTACCACGTCCAGAAAGCGGAGTATTCACCGCTTTTCACGTCCAGCGAAACGGAGCAGGCAATTGTCTTTGTGAATCTTGTGTTCCTTAGCGTTACGGCTTTTCTTCCGCTCGCGTATTCTGTTGTGCTGGAGTTGTCGTCATATGATTCAGTGAGCGCGTAGAAGCCTGTGTTTACTGCGGACGGCCATGAAGTGTATGTCATAGGAATTTCGCTCCTTTCATTGAGTTCTGCGCGGTGGCTAGACTTTCGTTGTAGGTGCCGTTTTTAAGGCTTGAGTTCACAATCTTGTCTACGGTTATCCTTACTTTCTCATAGTCATTGTCCGCGCTTACAGAAACGTCATTTGAGGCGTTGTTTTCAATCGTTATGGGCATATTGACGGTTACAGGCTTGCTTGTTCCCTCGCCGTTGGCAAGGCGCATAAAGTTGCGCTGTTCAGCCGGGTTAAGGATAGCCTCGCCCGCGTTTCCCTTGAACGGTATCTTGTCGCCTGTGGTGGAGTTTCCTGTAAGAAAACCGCCGGTTGCGAATGACGGCGCTGTAGGCTTGTTTCCTATTACCGTCGCAACCTGCGCCGCTCCCAGAAGCCCGGCGGCAACCGCGTTGAGGATGTTCGCGGGCGGTGTTCCGCTTGCAAGGGCGTTCGCCACCGCCTGCGCCGCCGAAACGTTCGCCATCGCCAAGTCCATCTGCCACTGCGCGAGTTTTATCTTGTACTCTTTCTGCGCGGCTTTCTTGTCGAGCTCGTCTTTCTGCTCGCAGTATTCCTCGTAAGAGATAAGCCCCTCTTCATACTGCATCTTCAGGTTTTCCGTTTCATCCTCTGATTCCTGCTGGACATCGGAGAGCCTTGTTTCCATTATGCTGGAAAAATAGGTTGATATGTTGTTAAGCCCCGCGGACACTGTGGAAAGCACGCTTGAGACGCCCGACATTATCTGGCGGAAGTTTTCCTCTTTGAGCGTCTTTTTAAGGTTCTCTATTGCCTTGTCAACCTGCGCCATGTCAACGCCAATGTCAATCTCACCGCCCGAAATCTGCTCCTTTATAATCTCAATCTGCGCCAGCTGGTCGCGCAGTTTCTGAAGTTCGGTCTGTGATTCCGCGCTCCATTTAAGGACAAGCTCCTTTTCTGTCTTGTAGTCCTTCGCCTGCGTGGCTGTTCCGCCCTTTGCGGTCTTCTGCTCCTCTTTCAGAAGGTCGTTGTACTTCTTCTGCGCCTCGGTGCATTTTTTCTGCACTTCCAGAAGTTTTGCCTTTTTTTCCTCTAAAACGCCGGTCTGCTCGGCGCGTTTCGCCTCGTTTTCCGAAAGGTCTTTGTCATAGCGGTTTTCTTCCTCCGCCGCCTCTTTGAGATGTTTACGGTATTCAGCCTTAGCCTTTATGAGTTTGGTTAGTTCCCTGCGCTCCTCTTCTGTCTTTCCGTTGCCCTTTTCCTTTAGTTCCTTTATGCGTTTCTCCACCTGCTCCAGCTCCTCATCGTTCCTGATGAGCGTGCCGGTGTCCTCGTTCTGTTTCTCCAGGCTTTTTTCTATCGCCTCAACCTCTTTCCGGATAGCCTCCGCCTCTGTCTTCAGGTGCTCCCAGTCGCGCAGCGCGGCATCGCTGGGCTTTATGTCTATCTCGCGCGAGAAGCCCAGGAACTCGTTCACAAGGCTGATAGCCTCTGTAACCTTGTTCACAAGCCCTGTGAAGATTCTCTGTATTGGCGCGATAATCGCAGCCCAGCCCATTCCCAACTGTTCTTTCAGGTCGCCTATGGCGTTTGAAAGTTGCTGCCCGCTACCGGTAGCCTTTGCGGTTTCCGAAGCCATTCCCTTGTACTGCTCCGCAATGATCTTTACGGCTTCGCCGTTCTGCAGCTGCTCCTTTGTGAGGCTTTTTATCTGCGGTATTGATTCGCCCAGTTCGCCCGAAAGCCCCGAAAATGTCTTATTAAGGTTCTTTACGGCGCTTTCCATGCTCATCGCGCCGCTTGCGGAAACGTCAAGGGCGGCGCTCATTATCTCCTGAATCTCTGTCTGTGTCCTGCCAGCGGCCGCAAGCTGCGCCATAAGCGGAAGAAGTTCCTCGTCGCCGATTGTGCCGATGTTCTGGAGTTCCGATGCGAAACTTTTCAGCTGCTTTACGTTCTGCGAGTTCAGGTATGGGTTGTTCTTTGCCGCGGTTTCCAGCTGGCGCTCCGCCTTTATCTGCACAAGAGCCGCCCTGTTCAGTTCGCCTATCGCCTTTGATGCCGCCGCTATTCCTGCGGTTACGAATCCCAGCGCCTTTACCGCCGGGCTAAGGCTTGATGCGAATTTCTTTATTGAGCTCCCGCTTACTTTCTTCTGGAATGAGTTCAGTTTTCCTGTGGCGCTGTCAAGCCCCTTGTTCAGGTCTTTCGGGTCCGCCTTTAACTTTATGCTTATGTTCTTTTCTTTTGCCATTCTAGGTTTCCTGCCGACATGGTTTTTACAGTATAGTCAATAGGGAAGAGAAGTGCTTTTTCTATGCGTCCTTTTTTCCGCCTGCTAGGCGCTCGAACTTCTCTACGGCTTTTTTCTCCTCTTCCGTAAGAGGCGGCTCAATCCGCCACATCTCCTTTAGGCGGAGCATCTGCGTCTTGTATTCCCTGCCGTCTGTCTGCTTCGGGCGGTAACTTCTGAATCCCATTATATCGTTCAGTTTTGTTTCCTTTAGTCCGTTCAGAAGTGAACTGAACTTGTACCAGTGCAGGGAAAGTTTTTCAGCCATAAGGTCTATATGGTAGTAGTGGAAGAACGCGCTGTAGATAAAGTCAGCGTCCTTTTCATAGTCCAGTATTATGTCGTCCGTTTCCTCGCCCATGTCCTTTGGAAGTTCCCTTTCGGGGAATGCGAAGCGCATTAGCCCGTCAAGCCCGCTCTGTCTGTCCGCAGGAACTTTCTCCGTGTAAAGAAAGTCAAAGTCGCTTAGCCTGCGCTTTTCCGTTATCATCCGTGAGAATAGTATGTAATACTGGAAATCTGTATGGATAGGGTAAATCCTGCCGTGAACCTCTATGGAACTCGGCAGGATTTTTTTTGTCAGGTCAATCATCATGCTGTCGGCATTGTTCCCGCTGTGAATGTGACCGCTCCATCTTCTCCGAACGTTACGTATCCTTTTGTGGATGTTCCGTTCTCGTAGACTGTAGCGGACAGTGTGGAGCTGGAGATGTTGAACTCGTTCAGCGCGATTGTCGCGTCTGTCTTTTCCGCATAGTAATATGTTACTGTGCTTGATGTGTCTGAATCCACAATCTCCGATGAGTCAAAGATTGACACAAGCAGAAGTTCCCTTTTCGCATCCTCTCCGACCGCGCGCTCCTTGTAGAGTTTGTAGAGCAGCTCGAAGTCTTCCTCGCCCTTGTAGGTTGTTACAGTCAAGTCCTCGCTCGGCTTGTAGTCCATGAGTTCGGTTGTCGGGTGCTCGTCTGCGATGTAGTCGCGCTCCTCTGTCGAAGGGTTCATGCTTCTTGTGAACTCTGTCGCTTTCTTGATTCTTACCCAGTTCGGGGCTTCGCTTGTTCCGCCGTTCAGGTAAACGCCGATTTTGTGTTTCTTTATCAGTTCTTTCATCTGAATGTCTCCTTTTTTTAGAATTCTGCTGTTTCTGTTATAGTCAGTTCTATCTCCAGCCCGGTCGCCTGCTTCTCGACAGTTCCGCAGTCATAGAAATACTTTATACTGCCGGGCGTTATGTCCGTCACATTCTGCCCGAGCGAGTAGTCGCCCAGAATCCTCTTCTGGAACGTTTCCGCCGTCTGCTCCATTCTCTGCACCAGTTCCTGATGCTTTCCGCCCCGGAAAAGGAACGACACTGTGAACTTTGTCTCCCGCTCGAATCCGCCCCCGATGTCCGTGTCTGTTATCTCCGTCTGCTCCGGGATTACAAGACATAGGTTCTTCGCCTCATATCGCGACAGGTCTATGCTTCCTGAAAGCACGTTCTGCTCCGTGAATCCGTCAAAATTATCTGTTATGAACCTGCAAAGGTTCTCCGCGCTCCGCATTTTTTACCCCCAGTACCTTGAAAGAACTCCGTCAACCATTTTATGAAGGTCTGCCTCGAAGTTTCCCGATTCAAGTAGATTCTCTGTTTTTTCCACAAAGCCCTTTGGCTTTATGCTCCAGTTCGCCGCCCTTGATGTGGGCCCGCTGTAGCCGTAGTTCTGGACGTAGGCTTTGGGGAAAATCTTCGCCCCGGAAAGCCCCCTAGGGTAGATGTTCGCCTCGCTTCCGTCCTTTTTTACACGGTACGCATAGGACTTCTGGAGTTCCCCTGTGGAGCGGCCTCTGTTTTCTATCGACTGCCGTATCGCCTGCCGTATGGTCTTTACACCGCTACGCGCGATTATGCCCAGCGCCTGCCGCTGTATGCTGGTAAAACTTTTTGATGTCTGTTCAAGCGCCTGCTGGACTTCCGCAACTTCCGCCTCCACGACGATCCATTTTGATTCAGCCATTTTTTCCCCTAGAAGTCTCCGCCTTTGCCTTTTCTGTACGGCTCAAGTTCCTTTAGGAATCTGTCGGCGGTAAAGTTGTTGAACTGCCTGCTTCCTGTGTCCGCAAATGTGGTTGAGGATACGGCAAGGTTTCCGCCCGCGCTTTCCCACATCAGGCTCGCTATCTGCAGCGCCACGGTGCGGATTTTCTGCGGAACTTCCTCATGGCCTGCGGTGTATGTCATCTCATACAGGCTGTCATGGGCGAACGCCTCGCGTCCGTAGCCGTTTTCAAGGTAGTTCTTTGAGCGGATTCTTAGGACTGAACTGTCTGCTTCCGCTCCGTTCACCTTATAACTTTTTATCTCCACAAGGGGGAACGCCTCCAGCTCAAAGAGATAGCCGCCGTCCCCATAGCGGACTGTCGTGTATTCCTTTTTTTCCGGACTGTAGCCGAGATAGGATTCTACCATCTCTTCGGCGGCCGCCGCATATTGCGCCGGGAGCGCGCTGTCATCCGGGTATTTCCCTATAAAATCCTCTAGGTTTTCCGCAGTTATATACATTTACTCCGCCTTGACCGCATAGCCGCCCTTGATGAACGATTCCGCAAGTGATTTTTCAATCTCCACGGTTTCGCCCGGGTTGAAAGCCCCGTAACTTCCGCGCAGCACCGCAGTCACCGTTACTCTTGCGGTCTTTTTCTGCGTTACGTTTGTTTCCGCGGTCTTTTTCTCTGTTTCCTGGTTTTTTGCCTTTGCCTGCTGCATACTGTGCTCCTTTCTGTAAAGTCAGATTCAAAAAAACGCCATTATGCCGGGTGGAACATAATGGCGGAAAAACGGACTGTGTTTTTCATTTATTCAGGAGGTTGCCCTAAGAGCCTGATTTAATCTTGAGGCGGGCGAATGCTGCCGGAAGCGTTGGCTGTCCGTCCGCAAGCGTATGACCCAAGAATCCAATCTGGTTTGTTCCTGCATACTTTTCATTTAGAACCGTGATGTCGATTCCTTTCCAGTATGCGAACCAGTAGTGGCTGAAGTCGCCAAGCACCGCGACATACGAGCCTGCTGTCTTTGCGCTAGGCGCGTACTCGCTTTCGATTACAGGAAGCCCGAGGATTGTTGACGGCTCTCCCTGCGCGATTGCCGGCTGCCACAGATAGCGGCCGTCTGTCGCCTTGAGTTTCATAACATCCTTGAGCATTTCTGTGCTCATTACCCATACAGCCTTTCCTCTGTATTCCGGGCGGAGGCTCATCTTCATGTTGATAAGGTCATCCGCAGCAATTGCTGTGGATGCCGTTTCGACATCACGGCTTTCTGGAATACCGTCCGCGCTTGCCGTGAACACACCGAGCGGCTGGTTTGAGCCTGTTCCGTTAAGAATTCCGTTCTCAAACGCGCTTGTGAGTTTTTCCGCTATCTTGTCCTTTGCGAGGGTGTCGATAGGGAACGCGCTTGTGGCAAGCAGTTTCTTTGTCACAAGAATCTGCTTTACAAGGTCTGTCGGAGAAAGCGAGCGTTTGCCGAATTCCCATGCCTTGTCGTAGCCGATTTCTGATGACGGAATCTCGTTGGTCCAGTCAGCGGCTGTCGCGTCTGTCTTTTCGTACGGAACTCCAAGCGATCCTGCGCCGTTTACTGGAAGTTTTCTTACACGGTTGTAGAGGATAGCCTCTTTCTCGACTTCCTTTAGAATCTCGTGCATGAATTCTTCCGGGGCAAGCGCCGCCGCTCCGCCCGGTGCCGCAGATGTTCCCACTGAAAGGTATACATCGCCCGCGCGTTTTTCCATTCTGAAGAATTCATTGCCTTTTTCCTCAGTCCCGGCTTTTGTGTCCGGGTTGTCGGCGCGTGGCTCCGGTGTCTGTGTAGAGAATCCGTCAAGCGTGGCTTTTCTCTGCTCAGCCTCGATTTTTGCAAGCACTGATTTCAGTTCAGTTTCCTTTTCTTCGTAGGCTTTCTTTTCCTCGTCTGTGAATACACGGTCTTTTGCCGCCTCATTCATCGCGCGCATCTCATTGATGAGTGTCGCTTTTCTTTCGTTCATTTTCTGAAGTTCGTTCATTTTTTTTTCTCCTTTGCTTTAGTAAGACAAGATGTCAAGGTTTCTTTTTCTTAACTCATAGTCATCACGCGCTTTTTTTACTTCCTTAGCCTTTTCCTCCGCCCTTGCGCTCTCCAGCTCCTGCCTTGCGCTCTCCAGCGTGTCGGCGGCTCGTGCGTTTATTGAGGTGTCTTCGTATGCCGGGAATGTAACCGCGCTTACCTCGAATACTTTCTCTATGTCTGTTATTGTCCTTTTCGGATAGTCAGAGTCCAGATTCTCCCATTCCTCTCCCCGGACAGTGAACATGAAGCTCATTCCGCTAACATCTCCGCGCTGTATCGCGGAGTAGAGGTTCTTAGCCTCGCTGTTGTTCTCCGTGTCAAGGTTTACCCGGATATGCATTCCGTCTTCCTGAATCTCCATCTGCATCGTGGAGTTTTTGTTGTTGTTCCGTGAGCGCGCAAGCGGTGTCATCTCTGTATTGTGGTTCACCAGAAAGCGCACATCCTTTAGGTCTGTCTTTGAGAGCGCATCCCTTGCGATATACTCCTCGAACATCCCCATGTCACATTTCTTCCCGAACACGATCGGAACGCCCTCTATGAATGTTCCGTTCTGCTCGTCCTTTGCCGCCCTGATTTCAAAATCAAAGCTGCGTAACTCGTCTTTATTTGTCTTGAATGCCGGTGTCATAGTCTGAATCTCCATTATGTTTCTTCTGATATAGTCATAACGCTTTTTTTCCGGGGCGTTGGCGGTTAAAAAAAAATAGCCTGCCGGTACGGCAGACTATTCTAGTTATTTTCTGTTGAAAGCCAAATCCAGAAGAAAACGGCTTGTGGTCTTTCCCGATTCCGCCACAAGTTTCTTCAGTTCCGCAAGCTCCTCCGGCTGGCACGACACGGAGAAACTCACCCGCTTTAGCCCGGTGGGCTTTCTTCCGCCGTTCGGGTTCGGCACTCCCGGCTGGTGGCCCCTGTTCCTTTTCTGCTCCATATTTTTACACTCCAAAAATCTTATAAGCGATAAATACAACAACCGCTATGACAATTCCACGGACAACGCATTTTACAACCGTCCTTAAAGTGTTTGACATAAAGCCCCCTAGGAAGTAGACTATGGAATAAAGGCACGGCAGTTTTGACCGCCACCGTGCCAGCCCTCATTAACTGAAAATCAGTCTGATAATCATTTCTGCGATTACCGCGCTGATGACGGTTATAAGGATTTCAGCAAGAGCCCTGCAAAGTGCCGCCAGCACCTTGCGGGCTTTTTTGTTGCCGTTTTCCATAGCCCGCTCCCTTTAATAAAGATTCCACCGGGGCAACGCCCCTGATAGATACAATATACACTGTTATTTATTTTTTGTCAACACTTTTTATTAAAATAACTCCAGCTGCTCCCACTGCGTCTTTTTCTGTATAAAGAGTTTCTCCTGCGTCCTGGGGATAAAAAGACGCTCCTTTCTTTTTAGGCTGCTATTGTTTGCGTCCAGTGTGCAGCGTTTTTCTATCTCGTCTATGCAGATGAACCGCCCGGCCGGCATTTCATACTCGCTTATGATGACCGGCTCTGTCTGCCGTTCCGCCCATGAATAGAATCTCTCATGGTCAAACCCTGCCTTGCTGTAGCCCTCTGTTCCCTTGTACGGAATGTCGCAGTAGATGAGGGAATCCGGCTTTATCTTTACATTCCGGTAGTCGCCCCGGAACAGTTCAAGGCTTTGCAGGTTTTGCAGGCGTTCAAGGCTTTGCAGGCTTTGCAGGCGTTCAAGGCGTTCAAGGCTTTCAAGGCTTTCAAGGCTTTCAAGGCTTTCAAGGCTTTGCAGGCGTTCAACCTGATATTGAAGTCCATAGATAGAGTCGTAGTCTTCCGGAAGATACAGGAATGACTGCAGTTTTACATACGCCTCGCGCGTGGGGAATTCCCACTGGCTGCGCCCGAAATAATGATTAGCCATGCCGTTTGTTCCTAGATAACGGTCGACATCAGAGCTTTTCTTTCCGGCTTTTCTTAGTCCGTCCAGAAGATACTGCCTTAATTCTTCACTGTCTTTCTTTATCCCTGCTTTAAGGCGGTTTTTTAAGGTTTCACAGTCTGTTTGGCTCAGTATGACTTTCTCCATGTACCACTTTATGTATTTTTCCCTGTATTCCGGGGCGTTCCGCTTTATGTCAAGCCTTGAGCCATCGCCCTTTATCCCGAACACCTCCAGAAGAGAGAGGTCGCCCAGCACCCGGGCGTAGTGCAGGGCTTTCTTCCACGGCTCAATCTCCTTTGCGTAAAGATAGGCCCTACCGTTATTCCCGAAACTCCAGCAGGTCTTTACATATGGGTCGGTGTCCTTTAGCCTAGAAAAATCCTCGCGGCTAATCCAACGCCTCTCGTCCCTATACTTTCCGTTTATTGCGTCAATAAACAGTTGTGGCGTGTCCAGCACGTCGTTTATGGTGTATGTTCTGGATATTTTCTTTAGCATTGCGGCGTGCGTTATGGCGCAGCCTCCGCAGAAAAGGTCGTAGAAATGTTCCCTTTTTGGGAAATGGGAGACAACCCATTCCGCTATAGTGTTCTTGCTTCCCTTGTATGGCAGTCCGTATCTCATATAAGGATAGTCATACGGACAAAAAAAAGGGGAGCGCCGTTTCCGGCGTTCCCCTTCGGGAGGCTATTTTTCTATTATCCCTTTTGCGGCCTTGTACATTCTTTTCATGATTGAATTTTCCGCAAGATATTCAAGCCCTTTTATAGTTATCCGCGGGGTTTCCGGGATGATGTCGATTCCGCAGACTGTTTCCCGGACTTCTATTCCGCTGAGATATTCAGCCTCAACCAGCATGGCGATATAGTTTGTCCATCGGGCATCTGTGATTCCCAGTGACTTTGCGGAGATTGCGTCAAGGTCAAAATCCTCAATGTCAAGGGATTTCTCAAAGGCGGAGAGAATCCTGTATATGGTCTTGAAATTGTCGTCCATAATTCCATTATATAGGTACGCCCGCCGCTTTTCAATCATTCTTTTTTCTCCTTTTCGTCATCGCTTTTGCTGTCGTCCTTTGTGTTGTCCGCGCTGTCGTCCGTATCGTCCTTTGTGCCGTCCATAGCCTTGTAGTTTTCAAGCATTATGTGCTTGTCGGCATAATCCTCGTTCACTTTCGGCAGGTTCTCCATCTCCATTATCTGGTTCAGCGTATAGATTCCGCTCTGTAGCCCTTTCACGTAGTTGTTCATCCTTGTGTTGTAGTCCGCGCGTAGCATTGTGTCCGTGTCGAACTCTATGTAGCATTTCTCCTGCATCTCTACAGGAAGAAGACGGTTCAGATACTCCTGAATCTTCACGAGCCACGGTGTGAGAGTGTGCTGAAGAAAATATGTGTTCGACTGCTCCATGTTCGTGAACTTTGAATTCTCACTTCCCAGCATGAAAAGCGGGACCCTGAAAATCTTTGCTATCTCCTTTTCACTGAACGAGCGGTTCTCTACCAGTTGGCTGTCGGAGTTTCCGTTTATGTTTATCGGTGTCGCCGTAAGCCCCTTTGAGAGAATCAGAGGCTTGTTCGCATTCTCCTTTCCGCCGTATGCGTCAAGAAGCTGCTCCGTGAGTTTCTGCGAGTCGTCCTTGCTCCAGTTCTTATGCTCCACCGGCACGGTCACAAGCAGTTTTGAGTGTATTCCGCCGTCAAAGTAGTTCTGTGTGTATTCCTCCAGCTCAAGCCCGGTCTTTGCGGAGTGGGTGGAGTATTCCATGGGTGAAAGTCCGCGCAGGCGGTTGTACCTTATGGCCGGAATGTGGAGGATTGCGGTTGCGTTGTATCTGAACTGCCTGCCGTCCACCGTGTACTTGTAGTACACATCTTTCTTTTCGTCCATGCAGATTTCCACCGCATCCGGGTCAAGCGGATAAAGGGCGCGTACAGAGTAGTCGGGGTTTCGCTCCACAAAGATAAATGCGTTTCCCTTTAGAAGAAGATGAAGCATTATCTGCTGCTTGAACGTGTATGCCGTGTCGTAGTAGTTCGGGTTGCGTTTAAGCACGTCCGCAAGCGGCAGGTTCTTTACCTTTTCACGTCCGTTCTTTCCTTTCCTGTACACGTTGAGCGATAGGCTGGCCACCGCGTCCGCTATTATGTTCACGCAGGCGTTAACCGTTGAGTTCGCCAGCAGTTGTGCGGTTGTCATCCGTGGCGAGAAATAGAACATTCCGCCCGATGTATACTGTGAGATTGGAAGCCGTGTTGTGTCATTCTTTATTTTTCTGATTTCTATTCCGAATATTTTCATTGTCCAGTTCCTGTAATTCCTTGTTCGCCTCAACGTCTATGACGTATTCAGTTATTCTTAGCCAGTACCAGAGCGGCATTGCAACCGTTCCGTCTGTCTGTAGCGAAACGACCGGCTTTCCCTCGTCATCGTACGGGCTGGGGAATTCCGCCGTTATCTGCATGGGCTTAACAGCCGCGCCTTGATATGTCCTGCAGGATGTCAACGCTGCGCTTAAAATCACCGTCATTGTCGCCAGTATGCAGGCTGTCTTTCTTCTGTTTGGCATTGTCCAGAATCTCCTTCTGTTTTTCCTGTGTTTCGTTCCATATTGAGATTATCTCCGCTTCCTTTCGCTGGAGTTTTCCCTTGTAGATTTTGCCCTGTATGTATACCGCAAGCATGGCAAGGGCAAAAAGAACTGTAAGAACGCATATCACTATAAGCAAGAATTTTATCATTTTACTCTCCGAACTTGATTGACTTTACCTTGTCTAAAATCATGTTGAAATAAACCGGGCAGAAGCAGGCGGCTATCGCAAATCCGCTAAGGATTATGTCGCTTGTCTCTCCGTTTGCGGTTATGAACTTCTTTCCGCACCATACCGCAACCCATAGCGCGGCCACAATCTGCGCTATAAGGCTCGTTGTCTTTGCCTTTTTCAGTTTTGCCGTCTGCTGCGTCTGGCTTTCTTCCGCTGTTGCCTGCGCCTTTTCTGTTTCCTCTTCCATTCCTGTTTCCTCTTCTTTCTGTGTTCCGTGCATTATGCCTGCGTAGAACGCGCCCTGCATATCCTTTATTGAGTATACCGTGTGTCCGTTGCTCGACTTGCCCGGAAACCTTATTTTTAGCCATTCCTCAAAATTCATGTCTTTAGCCCCCATTTTATGACACGAGCCTCCGCGGGCTTTCCCTTGCTCACGTTCAGCGAGTTTGTTATGGAGTTGAAGACTATCTTTCCATCTTCCACCACAACCCAGTGCCCGCCCATTCCCCCGGCAATGTATCTTACAGGGGTAGGGGCTTTTATTTCCTTTATGTCCGTCACCGTCTTCTTCACTACGGTTGTCTTACGCCCCGTAAGCCACATAAGGAAACGCTCCGCATCCTTTACGGTGCAGTCCTTTTCAAGTATTCCGGCATCTATCGCCTTGCTTACCGTCCGTATGTACTCTATTTCGTTGTCCGGGTCTATTCCCGAGCAGTAGATGTAGCACATCGCAAGGCAGGAGTTCTTTCCAATCTCTTTGGCGTTTTCCGCTATCTCCGCGGCGGTTGTCTGTGGAAACTTCATTATTTGCTCTCCTTTTCAATCAGCCGGTCAAGTTTTGACTCTATTCTTCCGCAGGTTGTAGTCAGATTTGTGACGTTGTTCTGCAATGCGGCAAGCGTGCTGTCGTGTCCGCTAATCCTTGTGTATAGTTCCGTGAACTTTTCCCTTGTGTGCGCCCTCTCTTCCTTATCCCTTGCCTTGTTCTGGTCAAGGTCATTCCGGATTTTTCCGTATTCAACCGAAAGTTTCGATACTGTCGCTATGATCCCGAAGATGAAGCCCGCTATTGTTATGCTTAGCGTTATGATTCCTGCTGTTCCCATTTTGTCTATTCCTTGCCTCTATAGTCAGTGAGCGTTATCTCGCATCGGGCGTTGTTCCTGTCGTAGCGGTTCACAATGTTTATCTGCCGGATGATTTTCCAGTTGTCGTCCGCTATTACAAGCGTGTCTTTCAGAAGGTCCAGTATGCTGGTTGCCGCATTGTCGCTGTCGCGCCTTGTGCAGTCGCCGTGGTAGAAAACCATCTCAACTGCGGCCGGTCTTTCTATCGGCTTTGCGGGGCGTTTCTGGCACATGACCTGAAAACTTGCGTCATTATGCCACTGCATGAAGCGTACCGATGGAATAGTCTTTCCGTTCCGAAGCGTTCGCCTTGAGTTCTTTTTTGCCGGGGTTTCCCCCTCTATTAAAAATCTGTATCTCATGCTGGTATAGTCAGAAAACCGCATCCTCTATCTTGAAGTTGCCCTGCGCCTCCTCATCGGCAAGGGTGATTTCAAGCCTGTTGTTCGCCATTATTGAAGTTATAACTCCGTCTATGCGCTTTGTGCTTTTGTTCACGTCCGGCTTTATCGGCTTTATGTTGCCGTTCGCATCGGGCTTTACGGTGGCGCAGCTTACCATCCACGCCATGACCGGGTTATTGTCGATAAGGTTTCCGTCCGCTATCAGCTGCTCCCACGCTTTCGCAGGCTCGCTCATTCCTGTTATGCTCTGTGAGAATTCAACGCAGGTGAATGTGTCGCTTAAATCCTGTATAAGGTGGGCGGCAAGGTTTCGGTCGTATGCTATCTCCTGCACGTCATAGCGCTGCGCGTCCTCTATGATTTTCTGGAACATAAAGGAATAGTCCACCGTTTCGCCGGGTGTGGCGAAAATGTAGCCGTCCTTTATCCACCGTCTGAAAAGGTATGAGTCGCCCCTCATCTTGCTTTCTATCTGCTCCTCGGGGATGAAGAAATAATGCTTTGCGTAGCGCTTGCCGTTCTCCAGCGCGAAGTACCACGTGAACGCTGTTATGTCAAGGCGCTTTGAGAGGTCGATTCCGCCCCAGCACCTTAGCCCCGCAAGGTTCTTCTCATTGAAGCGGCGGTTGCATTTCTGCCACTGGCTCTGCTTTATCCATACGTCAGCGACATTGAGCCATTCATTAAGGTTCTTTGTCCTGAAACTTGCCTCGTCCGTTGACTTCTGCAATGCGTTCTTGAACTTCATCCTTAAATCGTCAATCTCAACGCTCACATCAAGGTTCGGGTTCGCCTTGTACCAGTTCCGCTCGTTCTTCCAGTCGTCTTTCTTGTCAAGCTCGTAAATCATGCAGAAATACTGCTCGTTCTCGTAGCCTCTGGCGCGTTCAAGGATTTTTGAGCAGCGCTCGTACTCCTCGAAGCACGGAACATTGCGGTCGTTTCCTGCCGTTGTTATGATGAAAAGAAGAGGCTGGGTTCGTGCCGACATACCTGTTTCTATTACGTTCAGAAGTTCATCCGTCTTGTGGGCGTGGTATTCGTCAATGATGGCGCAGCTAGGGTTCAAGCCGTCCAGCGTGTGCGCGTCAGATGACAGAGCCTGCATTGTTCCGTCCCCGCATTTAAGGGAATGGGCGTAACTCTGTATGTATTTTCTTAGTGTCTTTGAGTAGCGGACTGTGTTCTTGCAGTCAGAGAAGCATCTTACCGCCTGATCGCGCTTTGTGGCGGCGCTGTAGACTTCGCTACCCGGCTCGGTGATAAGGTCGTACAGTGCGACCCCCGAAGACAGAAACGTCTTGCCGTTCTTCCGGGCTATCTGTATATATGCGCGTCTGAACCGCCTTAGTCCGTTGTCAACCCTGCGCCAGCCGTAGATTGACGCTATTATGAACTGCTGCCACGGCTCGGGAATAAGGTTTGTTCCCGCAAGTTTTCCTTTTGTGTGCGTCAGTTGTGTAAAGAACAGTATTGCGGTCTGCGCCTTTTTATGGTCAAAGTAGAACGGAAAAGTGCCTTTTTCCGCCTGCTTTATGTCCTCTATGTGCCTCTGTATGGCCTGCTTTGCCTTTTTGCAGGCTGGAATTCTGTTTGTCGAGATGTCTGATATATACTGCTGGTAGGTGAATTCAAAAGCCATCTGTTAGCCGTTTCCGCGCAGGGATTTTATGAAGCTGTCCGCCTCATCCTCTTTCTTCGGCTGGAGTTTTATCTTCGCCCTGCCTGCCGGTGTGACTCCGTACTTCTCCATTGTCCGCTTGTATATGTCCATCGCCTCGTTGTATTTGGCGATTAAGTCAACATCCTTGAACTTGTTGAGTTTTGACCAGTATTCGGCGATGCTGGAGTTGTTCTCCATTACAGAATCTAGGCAGTCCTGCGCCGCGCCGTACTGTATGAATGCGTCTGTTATTGTCGGCAGGTCAACGATCGTTATGAGTCCGTTCTCCTGCAGGGTGGGGACAATCTCCGCCCACTTTTCAGCGGCCGCCTTGTTCAGTCCGTCCGGAATTGATATTTCCTTTAACGGCTCAAGGTCAACCCCTCGGTTCCCGTGGCGGTCTTTCCGGAATGTTCCGTCCTTTATGTGTTCTTCTGTGCTTTTAATCGGTCTTCCCATAGTAAACATATAGTCAGCGCGCGAAAATGCCGCCACCGCCCCCTTTTTTTTGACAGCGCGCGTGAAAAAGGGCGGGTGTTGGTGAAAGCCCTTTCCGCGCAGGTTTTTTGACCGGGGGGGGGCAGACTAGAACAGCAGCCGCTCGTATCTTCTTAATCTGAATCCTATTCTTCTGTACTCATCATAGACTGGTTTCCATATTCCCTCGCACTGCTTCTTTTCGGACGGAAGCAGAATAGCCATTGTTTCCAGTTGCTCGCCCAGGTTTACACTGAATGGGCATCCCTTGCACCCTGTCCGCCTGAAGTTGAATGGCGGATAATACAGTTCGCATAGTTTTACACTGTATCTTTCAATGAATGTGTCTATCCATTTCTCATCCACCACAAGCAGAGGGTGGAACTTTCTTAGCCTTGTTTCATCAAAGACTGTGCAGGCTGTAAGCGTCTTTCTTAGTCCTCCCTCTTCATTTCTCATGCCTGTCAGCGTTATGGGTCTGCTGTTTTCCCTTGCCCATATCTCCGCAGGCTCTTTCTTTAGTTTGGTGCAGCATTTGTTGCTTACCTTTAGTCTGAATCCGTCTGTGAACTGGTATTTTAGTTTTTCTGGACAGAGAAAGTTTTCCTTGTCCGCCTTACCCAAGTATCTTTTTACAGTCCGTGTTTCCCCGCTGTTCTGGTAGATTGAAACATACAGTGAGTGCTCCTTGCTCTTGAACGGATAGCCGTATTCTTCCAGTATATTTCTTATATTCTTTTCCGGTCTTATTGCTGTTATCCGCCTGTCGGTTTCCGCCATTCCCCGGACATAAGAAACAATCTTTGTGTATTCAATCCCGGTGTCTATAAAAAGCCTAGGGATATTATTATCGGGAAGAGCAATATCCACAAGCCTCGATAAGACTGTGCTGTCCTTTCCGCCGCTAAATGAAATATATGAGTTGTGTTCCAAGTCGTACATCTCATTGATTGATTTTATTTTCTGTATTCTGTCAGCCAGAAGAAATTCAAAATCGTTCACGCTTACCGTATACGCAAAAATCTTGTATATACGGATTTTCTACTTGCTCTAGGCCACGATTTCAAAAATTACGTATTCATCACAACTCGCGAATACAACCTAGTCTACTAGGATTTTAAGCGTTTTCCTCCACTGATAAGATTCTCATAGTTTATCCCCTGTTTTTTCCGCACGCCTGCGGTTCTTCTCCAGACAGTCGGCGACTGCCTTGTCAAGGTCAATATTCTCTACGCCTGCGATGATTGTGCAGCAGCAGATAATATCCGCAAGTTCAGAGGCAAAATGGTCTTTTGACATCAGAAAATACTCAATAGTTCCGGGCTTGCTGTTCCATTCAACATATGCCTCTGTAGCCTCCACGACTTCCGTTGCACAATGCTTCAGCATAGCACGGGTATCAGTGGAGATATGTCCGCCATTCTCCGCACGTTTCTTTGCGTTCTCGTAACTGGTCTTTGCCATCTCGTTCAGTGTCATTTTTAACTCCTTTCCTGCGGTTCTTCTACAAGGTAAAAGAGAGCATATTCATATTCGTCCTTAATACCAAATCTATAAGGTGTAAAATTAGATAAAATCTCTTTGATTTCTCCAAACATTATATTGTCTTCATCCTGAACTGCTTCTTTAAGAGTTCCTATAGTGTCAGCAAAATAGCCTTTACTGCCAATTTTTACTTCTTCAGCGTTTATTGCTGAGTACGCTCTTGATTTGTCAAAATTCATAGATTAACTCCTTAATTTTTACCCCTTTATTGATTTTACTCGACATCCCCCTTCAGTCGGTGCGTCAATCCATAGCCATACGGTCTTTTTGTCGCACGGACTTTTGATTATCTTCAACAGGTCTGAGCCGAACACATATTCCTCCATATGGAATTCCACCTTGTCCTGTGCGTGTCCTTGATGGCACCAGCCCTGCAATATGTCTGTAAGTCTTTGCAGTGTCATTCTGTTGTCTCCATTTCCGCAAGATTTACGCAGGGAATGCCCAGTTGCTCCGCTATGGTTGCCTCCAGCCTTGCGCCCTTGCTTTTTTTCCAGTTCGGAAGAAGACAGATATAGTCGCAGTCGCAGAGCATTTTTATATCGCGCCGCAGAAAGTCGCTCCATTCCATGCTTCCGGGGTTTTCGGATTCTGCGAATCGTACCGGGTTTACAGGCTCAAAGCCTGCGTCCGCAAGTTTCTTTTCCGTCATCCCGAAAATGGATACATAGGTTGACTCGTCAAGCCCCGTAACCTGTCCGCTTATGTATACTTTCTTCTTCATGTCCTACACCTCTTCTTCCTCTTCCAGTTCTTCCATCATCACATACAGCTCATCAATCCTTTCTGATTCCAGCCTTAGCAGTGTCTCGCATTTTGCCGTGTCGGAGCAGTTAAGGAGCCTCAGAACGTCCTTCGCGCATCCGGCAAGGTCTGAAATCTCCGCAAGTTTCCTCATCATCTCGTCGTGTGTCTTGAAGTCAATCTTTCTCATCTTTTCCCCTTTTGTTGAAGTTGTTGTTTTCCCTGAATGTCTTGCGTGAGTGGCAGCTCCAGCACATCGGCTGGAGATTGCTCTCATCGTAGAAAAGCTCGATGTTCCCGCGGTGCGGTATTATGTGGTCGGCTATCCGCGCGGGCTTTCCGCAGATGAAGCATACAGGGTATTTTTTAAGAAACTCCCTTGAAGTCCTGCGCCATAGCGCGGACTCATAGAGTTTATGGTATCTGCCCGAAGTTCCCCTGCGGGTGAAAACCCTGCGCTTTCCGTCAAGGGCTATGTGCCGGGCGCAGAAGTCCTTTCCGTCAAGGGCGGTACGCATGCAGCCGTTCTTTTTACATACCTTTGTTTTCATTCCTCTTTCTCCTGTAGTACTCCTTCGCGTAGGTCTTCAGATACTCACGGTGCCGCCTCTTTTTCTCCTCGTATTTCTCCGGGTCCTTGAACTTCAGTTCCCGGCTGTACTCCCGGCTGTACTTTCTGGCGCGCTCCTTTACTTCGGGGCGTGAGGCGTATTCCCTTGCCCTTGCGTTGTACTCTGCAATGAAAACCCGTCCGTCCCCGACTTTCTTTACAAGCCCGGCTTTCTCGCCCTTGTCAAAGATGGCGTATTTCAGTTTAGCCTGCATTATGTGTATCCTTGTTAGTTCTGGATGCCCCGGAACTACACCGCCGAACCCCGAGTAGAGCGTCATAAGTTTCAAAGGCACGCGCTCGATGTTTTCCGGGGCGAAGTTCCGTGTGTTTCCGTCAAGGAACACATAGCTGCTTCGCTCTGTGAAGTCCTCCCAAGGGTGGGTTTCCATGTACACCCACTTTGACTTTGAAATCCACACGTTGGGCTGGGCTATCTTTATGCGTATGTAGCCTTTCTTCTCCTGCTCGGAATAAAGCGGCCTCTGCTTCCGTGAGCCTGTGGCCTTGTTGCGGAAACTCACCGCTCCGATTCTTGCGCAGTAGTTCATAAGCCCGGTAAAGGTGACGTCAGACGCATCGGGGAAAGCCGCAAGGAAGTCGGCATAGACTTTCCTGCGGTCTTTTCCGCAGCCGTTTTTAAGAAGCCACTGCCTCTTCTCCTCGTCCCAAATCTTGCGGAAGTGCTTCATCATTTATCCTCGATTCCAAGGTAAGTGTTGAATCCGCCACCGTTCTCGGTGAGGAATCTTGCGGTGTCAAGTTTTGTCTTCTGGATGCTAAGCTTAAGGTTCTGTATGTCGGTGAACTTTCCGGCAAGGTCGCACATCGCCCTGCTTTTTCCGATGACAGCCTCGCTTTCATTGTCCGAAGCCTCGTCAATCTTCTGAATCTGTGAAAGGAGCATAATCTCCAGTTCCTCGATTTTTTCCATTTCTGCCTCCTAGAACAGCTCCAACTGTCCTTTTTCTTTGTCCGTTTTTTTCTGTTTCCGGGTCCCGTTTTGCATTGCCCCGGAAATACGCATGATTTTTTCTGTGCATTTAGCGCCGTGGCGCTCCGCCTCTTTCGCGGGCTTTCCGTCAAGTTCCCTGCACATGGAGAGGAAATAGTCGTTCTCCTCCTCGTGGTAGAGGGTGTGCAGGGTGGCGGTGTATGCGGCGGCTATGAAGTTCCGGACAACATAGTTCTCGCCACGCTCGCGCCTGTAGGACTGGTAGCGCCGCATGACGTACTCGCAGGCGATGTCAGCGCGGTAGTCCGCCTCGTCCCTGTCAAGGAAGAAGCGCTTTGTCCGCATCTCCTTGTGAACCATCTTACGGCAGAGCAGAGTGAAGAGTTTCCACAACTCCACGAACGCCCTCTCGTCATGTCCGGCAAGGTAAAGGCGCTGGAAGTGCTGGCATCTCTCGTTGTCCGTGCCGTCAGCCTTTCCCTGCGGTATGTCGTCCGCCCCGTCCTGAAAATCAAGGAAATAGTTGTAGTCCTGTCTTACGCCCCTCATTCCTTGACTTTTGAACTCCGGATAAATCTTTTTGTCTCCGCGCAGCAGCGGCGGCATGGGCAGTACTCGAAGTCCTCACGTGAGCACTGCTTTTCTGGATTCCCGAACTTTTCGCAGTAGCATTTCTCTTCCTGCATGCAGGTTATGCATGAGGTCATGCCGTCCACTGGATAGTCAATGTTCATGCGCTTGATTCCCAGCGGATACTCCTCGCCGCACCGAATCTCCAGCGTCCGGGCGAATTCGGATGTAAGCAGGTTGCCCTTTGGCTTTTCCTTTGCCATGTTGTAGCAGAACGCGCATACCAGCTGCGTTGACGGATAGACTGCATGGCACTTTGTGCAGAAAGCCCATGCCACGACACGCTTCTTCTGTCCGTCATTGTCCTGCTGTTCTTTCCTGTTCATCGTCATCCTCCGCTGGCCATGAATTCAGCCTTTAGTTTCCTGCCGTATGGAGCAAGCTCCTTTTTCTTCTGGAACTCCAGATACTTTCCGCCTGTGGGGAATCCCTCTTCCTCCCAGTCCTTTTTGTATGCCCTGAATATTGCCGGTATGAACTCACTGTTCCTTTCCATCTGGGAAAGAAGAAGTTTCTCCGCCTGCTCGGGGTCTTCCGTCCTTTGCTCTTCCTTCGGGGGGCTTTCCGCCCCGGAATACTCAAGGAATTCAGAGGCAAGGAAGTTAGCGGGAAGAAGCCTTGAAAACCACTTCTTCGTGACCAACTGGTCAAAACTTAAATGCCTGCTGTAGCCCTTATAGAGGGCGGGGTTCTTCGCGATTGACGCATAGTTTGCGCACGCCTCTATGACCTCGTCAGAGTGAAGCCCCGAAATGTTCCTGTGCAGATACTCTATGCCCTGCCTGAAATCCCTCTGATAGAATGAGATTCTGTTGTTATTGCAGCAGGGCAGGGAGTTTTCCGCAAAGACATCAAAGACTTTATGGGCGTACTCCTGCATAGGCTGGGTTTCCGGGGCGGATGTGGGGGTGTCTCCGGGCGGAATGCCCGCAGATTCACACACACGCACATTTACATTTACATTATCATTTACATTCACATCATCAGACACACACTCATTAACAATATCAGATACAGATACATATACACCGCCCGACAAGTCGTTTTCGGTCTCCGATGAATTATTGTCGGTGTCCGATAATCCGTTGTCGGTTACCGATGAACTGTTTTCGGTGTCCGACAAGTTGTTTTCGGTTGCCGATAAACTGTTGTCGGTGTCCGATGTTTCCGCTGGTCTGTTCTGCCGTAGATTCTTGACGCGCTTGTCGTAGGTCGCAGTGTCGCTGTCAATCCTGCGCTTTATCTTCAGCCATACCGTCCTTTCAAGCCCCGAAATCTCAGGCTCAACGCCGTTTATTCCGTAGTTGTAGATATGCACAAGAAAAGCCGCCTTGAACTCGTCCGGCAGGTCGTCAATATACTCTGAATGTATTACAAATGATTCTCTTTTCATGTATTCCGCCTAAAGGTTGCCGTCTGTCCGGCCGCCATGCGTCTTTCCGCATTGCCATAAATCCATCCCTTTTATATCAACGCCGACGGCGCAATATAAACCGTTTTAGAACGGAATGTCCTCTGGCATCTCCGCCCGCTGGACTGTTCCGTTCACCGCCTGCGCAAGTCCCCCTACCTGCGGAGGAACTGCGGCTGGCTTCTGGACGCTGTCAAACGTCTTGTGGAAGTAGAGCAGGGTACAGTTGTTTGCTGTATGCTCCAAGCCGTCGTTGCCGGTGAACTTCCTGCTCTTGTGCTCAAAGTGGGCCGCGGTAACCTTTCCGGCCCAGGAGGAGAAGTTGAAGTTCCCCCGCTGGATTCCGAAAGCGTCGAAGAACGCGGTCATTGTCCTGTTGTAGAAGTCGCCCTCGCAGATGAAGTGCAGATAATGCTCCTTTGACCCCTCAACCTGCAGTGTTATGACGTGCATATTAAGCCCGCTCTTTGCAGTGGCGTTCTCCGCCTTTAGGATTCTTACCCGGTAGTCCCCGTCCGGGATGTCGAAGCCCTTTTTCTCTTCCGGCACATAGTTGTTCATAAATGACATCGCTAAACTCCTTTAACGGCGCTGTCGCCGTAGTATTCCCTTATGGTTGTGTCAACCGCCTTAAGGTCATTTTCTATCTTCTCTTCTGTGAACATCTCCTCGGGTGTCTTTGTAATGTCGTTCCCGGTTGTCCTTGTCCTGAAGAAATGCTCGCCCATGTCCGACTCGCACCGAATGGCGATTGTCACCCATTCCCATATGCGCGTCTTCTCCGCAAGCTGCTTTCCCACGCATCCCACACGGATTTCCCCGTCCTCGCCCTTTTCCTCGTGCATCGCAAGGTACACGTTCACGTCCTTTGGAAGACGCTTGATAAACTGCACGAAGTTCCAGAAGTCGTGCGCTATGGAGTTGTAGAACGCGAAAACCGCATTCCCCTTTTTCTCCGGACTCGCGCACTGGTCAAGGTACTTTCCAGCCATAAGGTAGCCGCAGTCGTCAATGAAGATTGTCTTTATGCCGTTCTCCACCGCCTTTTCCATGCAGCGCTGTATAAGTGAGTATTCGTTGAAACTCAAAAGATGTTTGAACTTGTTCCTGAACGGCAAATCCTTGTCAAGCACATTGATAATCTGTATCTCTGCCTCGAAGTTCTTTAATGAGCGGCTTTTTCCGCTTCCGCTCTTTCCGTAAATTACAATCGGTCTTCCCATAAAATCCTCTTTTCTTATCCGTCCAGCCCTGAGCCGAAGAAGTATCTCTTGACACGCCTTTTTTCTCCGTAGCGGTTAGAAACCTCTATCCAGTCATAGTCTATGTCAACATTCTTTTCCTTTAGCTCGAAAATCCGGGCGGAAAGCCTTGTTTCCCCCAAATCGTTGCACGCCTGCAGCGTTGTTATCGACCCGAAATCCCGGATGTAGTCAAACACCCTTGTCTGCGTTATGTTCAGCGCCTGCATCTCTATTCAGTTTCTCCACAAGTTCCCTGTACTGCTCCGTGGCTGTTCCCATGCTCAAAAATCCATATATCCTGCGCCGCCTGTGTTATAAGGGCATCCCACACACCGCGCGGCCGTGGGCGCGGACATCTCTTTGCGTTTTTCAAGGTACTTTTCAAGTTTCTTTCCCTTCTTGTTTATGTAGATTCGGCAGAGAGCGTCTGTCTCCGTCTTTATGTTCTCCAGCGGAACTCCGAATTCATCCGTCAGAGCCTCGTCCACGAAGTAGCCGTTGCAGGCTGTTCCGTCAAAGAACGCCTTTCGCGCAAAGAACATTGTCGTCCCCAGCACTGAAAGGATTGAGTCAAACCCCTTTACGGTGATTGACTCGCCTTTTCCGATCGGGCTTAAAATAAAAGTCTTCATCCTAAGCCCCGCAAAAAACAAAAGGGATTGCGATATCCGCAATGGCGAACACCACGCAGAACACAACCAGAAGCCCGGTTTCCGGGGCTTCCGCATTGAAAAGCACACCGTAAAGGTTCTTTACAGTACGCCTTGCAAAGCCCATTTTTCTGAACACGACACCGTGGCTTGTCACGCTGGCAGTCGCCCAGACAGAGCCGATTTTGACGTCTTTTTTTCATATGCCCCCCAATAAAAAGAATGCCCGCACAAAGAGCTTCGGGGAACTTTATGCGGGCAAAATATAAAAATGTCGAGAGATTGACATTTTATTAGCAGAACCAAAAACCGAAACTTTTCTGTAATTAGGGCTGTCAAGCCCTAATTGAATCTACTATAGTAGATTCAAATCGACATTTGTCGATTACGTTTTTTCATATTACCTACAAATGTCGTATCTGTCAATCTTTTTTTTCTACATTTGTCGATTTTTTTTTGCGAATATGTAAATAGAGGTGAATGTATGGATTTTGTAGAAAGAATTGACCAAAAATTAAAGGAAAAGAATTTGAAGAGGGCTGCAATGTTAGAAGATATTGGAATTGATACTTCTATAATGACAGCATGGAAGAAAAGGGGAACTATCCCCTCAGGCGATATATGCCTGAAGATAGCGGAGTATCTGGGGGTAAGCGTGGAGTGGCTGGTGCGCGGCAAGGAAAAGAAAAGCCCCTTTGAAACGTATACTATAGAAGAGATTAAACGGCTCGCAAAGTTAAGGGACATCACGCCCGAGCAGAAAGAGAGCATAGACATTCTGCTAGACGGCTATATGATGGTGAACCAGCAGGCTTTAAAAAAAGTTTCCGGCTGATAAAATCATGGCTTAAGAAGCGCCGCTAAAAAAGAAAAGGGGCCTGCATGCGTCCGGGGTCACCGACAGCATACAAGCCCCTAATATGATGTATGGAATACTTGTTCGTTTCTGAATATAGCACCAACAGAGAAAAGATACAAACAAAATATTTTTAAATTAGCCAAGTCCTGCAGGAAGCGCTCTGCCAGAAACTAAATATCGTCATGTAGCAGAAAGCCGAACGCCCCTATCACTTTTCTGTAGACTTCGGACATATCCGCGCGGTCTGCCACAAAGTAGATTCTTTCAACGTCATTGGTGCTCTGGTTGCAGGTTGAATGACCCATAAGCGTTTCAACAAGGCTGGTGTTAAGGTTCGCGGTCGTCAGGATTGTCTTGTACATCTTGCGGAAAGAGTGGAAGCATATTCCGTCAGAGCGAACCTGCTCCAGCGAAAAGCCAATCCGTCCGCCGATGACACCGGCGCAGTTGTTCCCCACCGTGCTGGGGGCAAGCACCCTGTTTCTGATAAGACGCTCCAAAGCCCTTTTCTGTATTCCGCTAAGCGGAACTGTGCGGTCTGAATACTCGCTCTTTGTTCCGTGAATCCGCAGAATGTAAAAATCCCTGTAACTCTCAATGTCGGAAAGTTTTAGCCTTGTGAGTTCTCCGCGCCTTGCCCCTGTGACAATCGCGCAGTATGCGGCAAGGTCGTAGTTATCCATCTTGTCCGGATTTCCGAAATAGCCCCGGAATCTTTCGATTGGAAAGCACATTCTGCGCTGCTTTTCGTGGGCGCAGTTCCTAAGCCCTGTGAAAGGGTCATTCTCCACAATCTCCTTATCGACAAGCTGCTTGAAAATCTTGTGCAGCACGCAGATATAGTTGTTTACGGATTTTCCCGAAAGCCCCTCTGAAAGAAGCTGCTCCTGCAATCTGTGAAGCCTTGACTTTGTGAGTTTCCTGAAGTCCGTCACATCCGCAAGCAGGGTAGCCATTCTTCCGCAGGCGAAGTGGTTCTGGTGAAGAACGGCATCGGAATATTTGGCGCCGTGTATCTCGTCATACTTGATCCACTTGCTGCCCCTTATGTAATACGACTGCAGGATAGACTGCAAAGTCTCCGCAGATTTCTCTGTTGACTGCGGATTCTGCTCCTTGTAGTTAAGGGCGAACTCGTAGGCTTCCTGAATGTTGGTCTTTCTGGTGGAGATAGTCTTGCCGCTCTTGAAACGGACATAGAAAATATCGCTCCTGCGGTACTTGCGGAAGATATAGAACGGACTAGTCAGACGTAAAGAATACTTATAGCGACGGTCGAGCATAAAAAACTCCATACATAATACTAGGCGGAAACAGTAGAATCCACCTAGAAAAAAGAGATAAATTAAGTTTTTTACTTCCGAAGCTAACCCTTTACGGAATAAAGAATTAAGCAAAAAATCCTCGGGATGACAGGATTTGAACCTGCGACATCCTGGTCCCAAACCAGACGCGCTACCAGCTGC
>CAVGBY010000007.1:0-20030 GCA_963627355.1 uncultured Prevotella sp.
GGGCAGTTAGCTCAGCTGGTACGAGCGTCTGGTTTACACCCAGAATGTCGGGAGTTCGATCCTCTCACCGTCCAACCTAAAACCTTTCTAAGAAATTAGAAAGGTTTTTTTATGCACTTTTGTTTTTTGGGTTGGACAAAAGTTTTGGCGGATGCGTTAGGCTATGGAGCAGTGGCGAAGTTTGTTTTGACAAACGAAGCCAAAGACCGGAGCCGTGCGATTTGCACGGCGAGGACTTAGAGCGTTAGCGAACTGCGGAACAGCCGACCGTGGGCAAAAAAATGCGGCCGGAGTAATTTTGATGGCCTGGGGCAATTTTTTTCAGCATTTTTTTTGCCCGCGGGAACGCCCTTAAAACCGTGATTTTTACATAAATTTTAAAATTATTGACACTTGATTTGCATTTTGTTATTATTTTTTCAGTATCAAAGGTGATGCGGATAATATGGATAGCCCTTATTGTCTGTGTCACTTTTTTTTTGCCCAAGATTCTGGGCGATGAGGGGTTACTTTTATGGATAAGACTTTGTATGAACCATCCTTTGAGCATGACAATTGTGGTATTGGAGCAGTTGTGAATATCGACGGACATGCTTCAAGGCAGATTGTTGACAACGCTCTTGGCATTGTTGAAAAACTTGAGCATCGCGCAGGTAAGGATGCTACGGGGGAAACTGGCGACGGAGTTGGAATTCTTGTGCAGATTTCACACCAGTTTTTTAAGAAAGCCGCTTCTGAGCTTGGTATTAAATTGGGCGGGGAACGCGATTACGGTGTGGGAATGTTCTTTTTTCCTTCTGATGAGATTGTCCGTGCCCAGACTAAGAAATTGTTTGAAAATCTTTGCGAAAAGGAAGGGCTTGAGTTTCTTGGATGGCGAAATGTTCCTGTGAATCCCGATGTCCTTGGCCGGCGCGCAAGGGATTGTATGCCGGTGATAACCCAGTGTTTTGTCGGCCGCCCGGAAAATGTTGAGAAAGGTCTTGATTTTGACAGAAAACTTTATATTCTTCGCCGCCAGTACGAACATTCTGCCGGTGAAACTTATGTTGCATCTCTTTCTAGCAGGACGATTGTGTATAAGGGAATGTTCCTTGTAAAGCAGCTTAGGACTTTTTACAGTGATTTGCAGAGCGAGGATTATGTTTCGGCCCTGGCGATTGTTCATTCAAGGTTCAGCACGAACACAAATCCTAGCTGGGAGCGCGCGCATCCGAACAGGTTTATCGCGCATAACGGTGAAATCAATACAATCCGTGGAAATGCGGACAGAATGCTTGCCCGGGAAGAGACTTTAAAGTCTGAGGTTCTTTCTGATGAGGATATGAGGAAAATTCTTCCGGCGATAAATCCTGATGGTTCTGACTCTGCGCGGCTGGACAATACTCTTGAATTTCTTGTTATGAACGGAATGCCTTTGCCGCTGGCTGTTATGGTCTGCATTCCTGAGCCGTGGAAGAATGACACGACAATGGATTCTGAAAAGCGCGACTTTTACCATTATTATGCGACAATGATGGAGCCGTGGGATGGTCCGGCCGCTGTTCTTTTTAGCGATGGCGATGTGCTTGGCGCGACCCTTGACCGCAACGGACTTAGACCTTCGCGTTATTATATTACAAAAGACGGAATGTTGATTCTTTCCTCTGAGGTTGGCTGTCTTGATATTCCGGAGGAAAATATTGAGAAAAAATCACGTCTTCAGCCGGGAAGAATTCTTCTGGTTGACACAAAGCAGAAGAAGATAATTTCTGACGAGGAGGCGAAGAAACTTTACGCTTCTGAGCATCCGTTCGGTGAATGGCTTGACACAAATCTTGTTTATCTTTCTGACCTTGCGATTCCTAACAAAAAGATTCCGGTTTATACACAGGAAGAGCGCGACCGGATGTACCGCGCGTTTGGCTGGAACTATGAGGATGTGAATGAGATGGTTCTGCCGATGGCAAAGACTGGCGTGGAGCCGACCGGCGCGATGGGCGTTGATACTCCGCTTGCGTGCATGAGCGACAAGCATCCGCCGCTTTATTCTTATTTTAAGCAGCTTTTTGCGCAGGTTACAAACCCTCCGTTCGATTCTTTGCGTGAAAAAATTGTAACTGACACTACTGTTTACGTTGGCTCTGACGGAAATCTTTTAAAGCCTGAGGGAAAAAACTGTACTGTCCTTGAGATTAACAACCCGATTCTTACCGGCGTTGATATGCTGAAAATCAAGAATATGAAAAAGCCCGGGTTCAAGGTTGTTACAATTTCACTTTTGTATTACAAGGGCGGTTCTTTGCAGCAGGCGCTGGATGACCTTTTGATTTCTGTTGACAGGGAATACAAGAACGGCTCGAATGTTATGGTTCTTTCTGACCGTGGAGTTGATGAGAACCATGTCGCGATTCCTTCGCTTCTTGCGGTTTCTGCGGTGGAGCAGCATCTTGTGCGCACAAAAAAACGTACTGCAATCTCGATTATTCTGGAGTCGGCGGAAATCCGCGATGTCCATCAGTCTGCAATGTGCCTGGGGTACGGAGCGCGCGCGATAAATCCTTATCTTGCGCATGAATGTATTGCCGAGCTTATTGACCAGAAACTTTTGGACAAGGATTATCATACTGCGATAGATGATTACAACAAGGCGATTATCAACGGAATTGTTAAGATTGCCGCAAAGATGGGAATTTCAACAGTCCAGTCTTATCAGTCTGCGCAGATTTTTGAGGCGGTCGGCATTTCTAAAGAAGTTATCGACAAATATTTTACAAATACTGTAAGCCGCGTTGGTGGAATTGGAATCAAGGAAATTGAAGAGGATGTTAATTTTCACCACAACAAGGCTTTTGACCCGCTTGGACTCACGGTTGATACCCACCTTGATTCTGTCGGAATGCACAAACTTCGCCGTGGACCGAATGCGGAAGACCATCTTTATTCGCCTGAAACGATTATTGCCCTGCAGGAATCTACAAGAAACAGCGATTATGAGCGGTTCAAGGAATATACTTCGCTTGTTGACGACAATTCCCATCCGCATACTTTGCGCGCGATGCTGGATTTTAATTACGATGAGGGAAAATCTGTTCCGATTGATGAGGTTGAGCCTGTTTCTGAAATTGTAAAACGGTTCAAGACTGGCGCGATGAGTTACGGTTCAATCTCTGAGGAAGCGCACCGCTGCATGGCTTTGGCGATGAACCACCTGCACGGAAAATCGAATTCCGGCGAGGGCGGTGAAAAGCCGGAGCGTCTTGGAACGGAGGCGAATTCCGCAATCAAGCAGGTTGCGTCCGGACGTTTTGGTGTTACAGAGGAATATCTGCTGAGCGCAAAGGAAATCCAGATTAAAATGGCGCAGGGGGCAAAGCCTGGAGAAGGCGGACATCTTCCTGGAAAAAAAGTTTATCCTTGGATTGCGCAGACACGTTACGCAACTCCTGGCGTTTCGCTGATTTCGCCGCCGCCGCATCACGATATTTATTCAATTGAAGATTTGGCGCAGCTGATTTACGACCTGAAGAACGCGAACCGTGACGCCCGGATTTCTGTAAAGCTTGTTTCAGAGGCGGGCGTTGGAACTATTGCGGCCGGTGTTGCAAAGGCCGGCGCTCAGGTAATTCTGATTTCCGGACACGATGGCGGAACTGGTGCGGCTCCTATTTCTTCGATTCATCATGCGGGGCTTCCGTGGGAATTAGGGCTTGCGGAAACTCACCAGACTTTGATTCAGAACGGACTTCGTTCGCGCGTTGTTATTGAAACAGACGGAAAGCTTATGAGCGGCCGCGATGTTGCGATTGCCTGCCTTTTAGGCGCGGAGGAATTTGGATTTGCCACAGCGCCTCTTATCACAATGGGCTGCGCGATGATGCGTGTCTGTAACCTTGACACTTGTCCGTTTGGTGTTGCGACCCAGAACAGCGAGCTTAGAAAGCGGTTTACAGGAAAACCTGAGTACGTTGAGAACTTTATGAAGTTTATCGCGGAGGAGCTCCGTGAATATATGGCAAAACTTGGCGTAAGAACTCTTGACGAAATGTGCGGAAGAACTGATTTGCTGAAACTGAAGGAAAAACAGGGCTTTAAACGCGCTAATCTTGTTGATTTGAGCAGGATTATCGGTTACCGCGCGACGGAAGGTTCTAGAACTCATTTTTACCCGGAGGATGTCTTTAATTTTGAGCTTGAAAAAACTGTTGATGAAAAAGATTTGCTTAAGTCTTTTGAGAAAGCCGCAAAATCTAGGAAAGGCGTTTTCAATGTAAAAATCACTTCTACGGACAGGACTTTGGGAACGATTCTTGGTTCTGAAATCCAGAAGAAATTTGGAAATTCCTTGCCGGAAGATTCGTTCGTTGTGAATGCGGAAGGTGGCGGCGGACAGTCTTTCGGGGCGTTCATTCCGAAGGGGCTTACAATGCATCTTACAGGCGATGCGAACGATTACCTTGGAAAAGGTCTTTCCGGCGGAAAAATTGTTGTAAGCGCTCCTAAAAACGTTACTTTTAAGCCGGAGGAGAATATTATCATAGGAAATGTCGCTCTGTTTGGAGCGACCAGTGGTGAGGCCTTTATAAACGGAATTGCGGGGGAACGTTTCTGCGTTAGAAATTCCGGGGCTACTGCGGTTGTTGAAGGATGCGGCGACCATGGACTTGAATATATGACCGGCGGAACTGCTGTGATTCTTGGACCTACAGGACGGAATCTTGCGGCCGGAATGTCCGGCGGAACAGCCTATGTGCTTGATATGAACCATAGTCTGTACAAACGTCTTAACAA
Organism: uncultured Prevotella sp.; assembly: GCA_963627355.1. Classification (GTDB taxonomy): domain Bacteria; phylum Spirochaetota; class Spirochaetia; order Treponematales; family Treponemataceae; genus Treponema_D. The sequence continues at coordinate 4,771 of CAVGBY010000007.1, forward strand.
GCAGCTTGTGACAATGGGCGAGGTTACAGATGAACACGACATCCAGATTATAAAGTCGCTTGTGGAAAAACACGTCCGTGAAACTGGTTCTGAACTTGGAAAAAGAATCCTTAAAGATTTTGAAAACGAATATCTTCCTCATTTTAAGAAGATTGTTCCTAATGATTACCATAAAATGCTTGTTGAGATAAGCAAGGCTGAAGAGCGCGGCTTAAAGCATGACGAGGCTGTTCTTGAGGCATTTTATACAACAACAGGCCAGAAAAGGGTAGGCTGAAATTAGGAGAATAATATGGGAAAACCAACAGGATTTTTAGAATATAATAGAAAAGATAATGCTAGCATCGCTCCGCTTTTAAGAACCGCAAATTTTAAGGAATTTCATAATCTTCTTCCAGAAGAGGAGCGAAAGACGCAGGCTTCGCGCTGTATGAACTGCGGTGTTCCGATGTGCCAGTCGGCAATAAAACTTGCCGGAATGGTTACGGGCTGTCCTTTGCACAATCTTATTCCTGAATGGAACGATGCATTGTATAAAGGTCAGTATGATATGGCGGCATGGCGGCTTTTGAAGACTTCTAGTTTTCCGGAATTTACAGGACGTGTCTGCCCTGCATTGTGCGAGAAAGCCTGCAACTGCGGAAATGGCGGTGATATAAAAGAAGCCGTGACAATACACGACAATGAGCTTTTTATAATTGAAAAGGCGTTTGAAACCGGCTATATGAAGCCGAGGATTCCGAAAGTCCGCTCTGAAAAGAAGATTGCCGTTGTGGGCGCGGGTCCGGCAGGGCTTGCTGTTGCTGATTTGCTTAACAGGCGCGGACACAATGTTACGGTTTATGAGCGCGAGGACCGTGCCGGTGGACTTTTGATGTACGGTATTCCGAATATGAAACTTGAAAAACAGGTTATTGACCGCCGCGTAAAGCTTATGGAGGCAGAAGGCGTTAAGTTTGTTACAGGCGCGGATATTGGACGCACAGTTGACGCGAAAGAAATTCTTGAGAACTATGATGCGGTTGCATTGTGCTGCGGCGCGAAAAAAGCCCGTCCGCTGTCAGTTCCCGGCGCGGATGCGGAAGGCGTGATGTTCGCAGTTGATTTTTTAAAGTCTGTCACAAAAAGTCTTTTAAATTCAGAGCTGAAAGATGGAACATTTTTTGACCCTAAAGACAAGGATGTGATTGTCGTTGGTGGCGGCGACACAGGAAATGACTGTACAGGAACAAGCATCCGCCTTGGCTGCAGATCTGTTACCCAGCTGGAGATGATGCCTTGCCCTCCTGTTGAGCGGCAGAAAAACAATCCTTGGCCGCAGTGGCCTAAAGTCCTAAAGACTGATTATGGCGCGGAGGAATCAATCGCGAAATTTGGCCACGATCCGCGTGTCTACAAGACAACGATAAAAGAAATCCACACAAATAACGGAAAAGTTTGCGGCGTAAAGACAGTTCAGGTTGAATTCAAGGTGATTGACGGAAAACGCCAGCTTTGCGAAATTCCCGGAACAGAGAGGGAGCTTCCTGCGGATTTGATTCTTATTGCGGCTGGATTCCTTGGCTGCGAGGACTACACGGCAAATGCGTTTGGTGCTTCGCTTTCTGCAAGAAATACTGTTGAGTCAGTCGGCGAAAAAACTCCGGACTTGGCAAGTCCTAACGGATACAAGACTTCTGTTGAAAAGGTTTTTGCCGCCGGAGATATGCGCCGCGGACAGTCGCTGGTTGTCTGGGCAATTGCGGAAGGCCGGGAATGTGCCCGCCAGATAGATAAGTATCTGATGGGATACACAAATTTGTAGAGTTCTGTAGAATAATTTTCTGTATAAGTTTATTATTTCCCCTATGGATTTGAACTTTAACATGATAATTTTGGTGATTGCCAGGGTTCTTGCCTTGGCAGTCGCTTTTCCGTTCCATGAGTCTGCTCACGGACTTGCCGCGCTTGCCCTTGGTGATAAAACTGCAAAAAATTCCCATAGAATCAGCATGAATCCGTTCCGGCACTTTGATTTGCTGGGTTTTGTTCTTCTTATGCTTGTCGGTTTTGGCTGGGGAAAGCCTGTTCCGATAAATCCTTATAATTTTAAGCACAAAAAATCCGGGATTGCGATTACCGCATTGGCAGGACCTTTGTCTAACCTTCTTTTGGCATACATTTCGATAATTATCTTTAAACTTTTTTACATTTTTTTGCCGGACCAGAAATTTATTCAGATTTTTTTGTATTACAGCATTTTTATAAATATTTCACTTATGATTTTTAATCTGATTCCTGTTCCTCCGCTGGATGGCTCACGAATCTTGTATTATTTTATGGATGACGAGTCGTATTTTAATTATTCCCGTTACAGCACGGTTCTGTTTATTGTTCTTCTTGTCGCAATTGAAATCCTTGACCGCACAGGAATTTATTCTTCTATTGTAAAAACTATTTTTAACGTTCTGGACGACTGCTCTTTGTTTGTAGAAAAGATTTTTGCATAACGTTATAATTGGTGTATTGTGGCGAGCATTTTTAATAACGATAAAATAGTAATCCGCGGAGCGCGCGAGCATAACCTTAAGAACATTGATTTGGATATTCCGCGGAACAAACTTGTTGTGATTTCAGGACTCTCCGGCTCCGGTAAAAGTTCCCTTGCGTTTGACACGCTTTTTGCAGAGGGGCAGCGCCGTTATATGGAAAGTCTTTCGTCGTATGCGCGTCAGTTTCTTGGCAGCATGGACAAGCCTGATGTTGACTTGATAGAAGGGCTTTCTCCTGCGATTTCAATTGAACAGAAATCCACAAATAAAAATCCGCGTTCTACGGTCGGAACAATCACAGAAATTTACGATTATTACCGTCTTTTGTTTGCCCGTGCAGGTCATTCCCATTGTCCGAACTGCGGGCGGGAAATAAAGGAGCAGACGGTTGACCAGATTATCGATTCAATTATGGCCTGGACGGAAGGAACGAGAATTCAGGTTATGGCTCCGGTTATCCGTGGAAAAAAAGGCGAGCACACAAAAATTATTGAGGACGCAAAAAAGTCGGGTTTTATACGAGCAAGAATTGACGGTGTGATGACAAGCCTTGATGACTCAATAAAACTTGACAAGCAGAAAAAACACACGGTAGAAATTGTTGTTGACAGAATTGTTCTTGGCTCCGATGTGCGGAAACGTCTTGCGGATTCTGTTGAAACTGCTCTGGAAAGCGCGAACGGAATTATTGTTGTGACAAAGCGCGTTGAGGACAAGGATGTTGAAGTGTTTTTCAGCCAGAAAAATGCCTGCCCTGACTGCGGAATTTCTATACCGGAACTTCAGCCACGGCTTTTTTCGTTCAACAATCCTTTCGGGGCTTGCCCGGAATGTACGGGGCTCGGCCAGAAAATGGAATGGGATGCAAAAAAAATAATTCCGGATTCTTCAAAAAGTTTTAACGAGGGCGCGCTTGCGTTTTATAATCCAGAAAGCGAGTGGAATCATTCGATGTTTCAGGCGGTTGCGGATGAGGCAGGTTTTTCTCTTGACACACCGGTAAATCAGCTTTCAAAAGAACAGTATGATTTTTTGTGGAACGGCGGCGGCGACGAGCGGAAAATTCACTGGGTTTACAAGAAGCAGAGCGGCGAAGGCTACAGCGAATACAACCGAGCCTGGCCTGGAGTTATTTCTGACATGAAAAGGCGCTATGCCGAGGCTTGGGGCGATTCCCAGCGTGTCAGGATTGAAGAGAAATTTATGTCGGTTTCGCATTGCTCAAGCTGCAATGGTCAGCGTCTGCGTCCTGAGGCGCTTGGCGTTACTGTCGGCGGTAAAAATATCTGGGAGCTTTGCTGTCTTTCTGTAAGCGAGTCAATTGATTTTTTCAATAATCTGGAGCTTTCTGAAAATGAGGCAAAAATTGCGGCCCAGGTTCTAAAGGAAATCCATTCGCGGCTTAAGTTTTTAAAGGATGTCGGGCTTGATTATCTTACTTTGGAACGCGCGGCGGAAACTTTGTCCGGCGGAGAAGCCCAGAGAATCCGTCTTGCAACTCAAATCGGCTCTGCCTTGACTGGAGTTATGTATATTCTTGATGAGCCTTCAATCGGTCTGCACCAGCGCGACAACCAGCGTCTTATTGATACTTTGACTTACCTTCGCGACCAGGGAAACACAGTTGTTGTTGTTGAGCATGATGAGCAGACTTTGCGGACCGCGGATTTTCTTGTTGATATTGGACCGGGCGCTGGAATCCATGGCGGGCGTGTTGTGGCCGCAGGAACTCCAGAAGAAGTGATGAAAGTAAAAGAAAGCAAGACCGGCCAGTATCTTGCAGGAACGCTGAAGATGGAAATTCCTTCTGAAAGACGCAGGGGAAACGGACAAAAAATTATTCTTTCAGGCGTTACAGAGCATAACCTTAAGGACGTTTCCATAGAAATTCCGCTTGGAACATTTACGTGTATTACAGGCGTTTCCGGTTCAGGAAAATCAACTTTGATGAGCGATGTGCTTTACCCGGTTCTTTCCAACAGAATTATGCGGACTTCTTATCCGGTCGGGGCGTACAGGGAAATTTCTGGAATAGAAAACATTGATAAAGTTATAAATATTGACCAAAGTCCAATAGGGCGAACTCCGCGGAGCAATCCGGCGACTTATGTCGGTGTTTTTGACAGCATAAGGGACCTTTTTGCGGCGACCCCGGAGGCAAAGGCAAACGGCTACCAGAAAGGGCGGTTCAGTTTTAATGTAAAAGGCGGAAGGTGCGAGAACTGCCAGGGAAGCGGTACAATCACAATCGAGATGAATTTTCTGCCGGATGTCTTTATCACTTGTGATGCCTGCGGCGGAAAACGTTTTAACAAGGAAACTCTGGATGTCCGTTACAAAGGAAAGAATATAAACGATGTCCTGAATATGACGATTGAGGAGGCGTGCGACTTTTTTGTTTCAATTCCTCATATTTCCCGTAAGCTGGAAACGCTAAAATCCGTTGGTCTTGGCTACATACAGTTAGGTCAGAGCGCTCTTACTTTGTCCGGCGGCGAGGCTCAGCGCGTAAAACTTGCGAACGAGCTTGCCCGGGTTTCAACTGGAAAAACTTTGTATATAATGGATGAGCCTACAACAGGACTTCATTTTGCTGATGTAAAGCAGCTTATGGCGGTAATCCAGCGTCTTGTTGAGCAGGGAAATACAGTTCTTATGATTGAACACAACCTTGATGTGATCTGCCAGGCTGATTATCTTATTGATTTGGGACCGGAGGGCGGTTTCCGGGGCGGAAATATCATTGCGAAAGGAACGCCGGAGGAAGTTTCGTCTGTAAAAGAAAGCTTTACCGGTCAATTTATAAAAGAGATGCTTAAACTATGAAGAAAAATCGCCTGTCTGTAAAATTTATTTTTCTCATATTGATTTTTGCGCTTTCGGCTGGCATGGGATTTTCAGATGAGGCTGAAAAGACTGTAATCAACATTGAAAATGCGCGCAGCACAAAATATGAAAAAGATAAATCTACAGGAAACGACCTGATAATTCTTACAGGAAACGTAAAAGTCAGCGTAAGCCGCGGTTCCACAAAAAATGTGATTAGCGCGGACTCAATCCGCTATGACCGGACGAGCGAGATGATGTACGCGGAAGGAAATGTTTCCCTTGAGCAGACAACCGCAAGCGCAGGAAGCCAGAATGTTTCCGCAAGTTCGCTTATGTTCAACACTTCAACTCTGGAAGGTGTTTTTGACGACGGACGAGTTGTTCAGGTAAAATCTGATGCGATTAATTTGCCGGCCGGCTCAACCCTGATTGTTGCAAGCGACATTTTTGGCCGGAGCGAGTCGAACACAATCACTTTTAAAAACGGCGAGCTTACTTTCTGCGATGATGAGGATCCGCACTGGCGTATCAAGGCAAGCAGAATCTGGCTTTTGCCCGGCGGTGAATTTGCTTTTTTGAACGCAAGGCTTTTTGTGGGTCCTGTTCCGATTTTTTATCTTCCGGCATTTTATTATCCAAAGGATGAGCTTATCTTTAATCCTGTTTTTGGTTACGAAAAACGCCGCGGGTATTTTATAGAAACAACCTCTTATCTATATGGAAGAAAACCTTTGGACACAACGAGCAGCAATTCCTCAACGGACAGCGACAGTTCAGAAAAGATAAAGGCGCTTTTTAATTTTGTAAAGCCTTCAACATTAAAGGAACAGCGCGTTGAAGGTCTTATGCTTCACAACCTTGACGAGGACTACAAGGGAAATACAACGAATTATTTTAAGATTCTTGGTGATTATTATTCAAATCTTGGTTTTCTTGTTGGTTTTGATGGAGTTTTTAAGCCGAAAAAATATATTTCAAGCCTGGAGATGAGCGCGAATCTTGGTTTTTCAAACACGGTTTTTAAGGATTCTTCCGGGAACTATCTGCCGTTTTCTCCGGGTGGAGACAAAATTTATGACAAGTCGAACCTTTTGGGCTTTGAGCTTCCGTTCAGATATTCCGGAAAGTTTAAGATGTCAATGTCGTCGCCGTTTACGCTGAATCTTTCGCTTCCGGTTTATTCCGACCCTTATTTTACAAATGATTTTACAAAAGACCGCTCTGAAACTATGGACTGGATTAGTTTTTTGATTGATTCCCAGAACAAGGACGACGATGACACAACCATAACAACTGATTCTTCCTTCAGCTGGACGCTTTCAAGCTCTTATTCAGTTCCGCTTCCGCAGGTTTTAAAGCCGTTTATGAATTCATTGTCATTGAGCCTGAACTCGTCTGTGGCTTTTTCTTCCATTTTAATAAATTCTGAAAAACTGGAAAATTCAAAGGTTGACGAAAACTCTCTTAAAGAATGGAAAAATTATACCCCGGAAAGAATGTTCTTTTATCCGTCTCAGGTTATTCCAATGACTTTTAGCGGAACAATCAGCGGAACTTTGATTGATATTTCAACTTCAAAGACAAAAACAAGTTCAGCAGACAAAAAAAATGTCTCCTTTACAGTTCCGATGGTTGCGCCGGATGATATTTTGCCTCTGAGCGAGCAGAAAAACAAGGAAAAAACTCCGGATGCTGAAGGAACAGAAATTGCCCAGAGTGAAAATTCTTTGGCGGAAACAGAAAATGCAGAAACCAGCACGGAGCCTTTGCTTCCTGATAGCGCATTGCCTTCTTTGACAGGTGTTTCTTCCACCGTTACAGATTTTCCGGGCGTAACTTATTCAATGAAATATTCAATAAAACCGACTGTTTCAACGCAAATTTCGTACAACTCCTCTAATCTTAATACTCCGGACGATTTTGACTGGAGCGTTTTAAAGTCTTCTATGTATAAGATTTCTGTTCCGATTACGCTTGACAACAGTTTTTCGTATTCGGGAAGTTTTTTCTCGGTAAGCAACTCGAACACATTCAATCCGGTAAAGCAGCGTCACCCTTATCTTCATATGAATGGAACCGATGAGAATGGAAAAGAAGAGACGGTCTGGTACAGCAAAACATCTGCCGGTTCAATTAAAAAAGCCGACTACGGAACGGACAAACTTGACTTGACGCAGACGAATTCTGTTTCCTTAAAGCCGTTCAGTTATATAAAATCTATAAAGGACACGGGAATAACATGGCGTTCTTCCATAAAGCTTATACGGACGGAATTTCTTTCCGACGAATACGACGAGGATGAGGACAATCCTGAATGGGATTACCACTTTGTTGACTGGTCTGATGAAAAAAGCATTACAACAAACGCCTTGGATTTTACATTCGCCACAAACCAGATGGATTCAAAATTTACGCAGAGCCTTACGCTTTCAACAACTTTAAAGCCTCTTGCAGAAAGTTACTATTCAACTTTAAAACTGGGATTTCCGCTTACAACTCTTGCTTTTGAAACCGGCGTAAAAAAGGCGAGCACCGATGAAAACGCGGACTGGGTAAGACAGCCGTTTAAGCAAAGTATCACAGTTTCAGGAAAAGTTCTTGGAAGCACAATGAGTTTTTCTGAAAACTACAACTATAATCTGGATGAATATCACCACGACTCAATGAAATTTTCGCTCAGCTGGATGAATCTGACCGCCGCATACCAGATGTCTTATACTTACGGCTATGATATGGGCTATGATGGTGGTGATCCAAGTGGATGGGAACAGCGTAAGGAAAAAGAATTTCTTCCGTACAATTTTTCGTTCTCTTATTCTCCAAAGACAAAGACAATTTACCGCTGGAAAAACCGCGTAAGCATGGGAATGGGGCTTTCCACAAGCATTGTCGCAGATTTGCTTAAGCCTACAAGCAGTTATTTTACTTTTGCCCCGTCTATTTCGTTTAAAATCAGTGAATTCGTTAATTTTACGTTCTCCGCTTCTTCCCGGAATTCTGTAATCTACCGCTATTTTGGAAATGACATTGGTCTAGCCGGCGAGGAGAATGTGTTTGTTGATTTGATAAATTCGTTCAGGTTTGATGATGAGGCACTGCGCAAATCTTCCGGCTTTAAACTGAAAAGTCTGAATTTTTCTATTACGCATGAGCTTCACGACTGGGATTTTAACGCCACATTCAAAATTGAGCCGCGTCTTTTGACAGAGAACAGTACAAAACGTTATGACTTTAATCCATACATGACAATAAATATCACATGGCGGCCGATGAGCGCGATGAAGACTGAAATTGTTGATAACTACGGTGAATGGGAACTTAAATAGCCATTAATGGCGAATTGACGTGCTTTTTCTGGCAGCAAATTCAATTTCTTTACTAAATCAATAAAACACGGCTTTTTGGCTGTATTGTCAATTTGCAACTGATGTTTTACAATATAAGCAAGTGGATAGTGAATATACTGTAGTTGTTCCAGACGTAAGGATTCTTTCGGGCGTCTGCGGAACAAATGACAATAATTTAAAACTCATAGAAGAATATCTGGGAATTCCCGTTTTTACGCGCGGAAATGAGCTTTCCGTAGACACAGATGACGATTCGTTGCGCGAAAAATTCCGTTTCATAATTGACAGGATTGTAGACGAGCTTGGAGAAGGCTCAAGAGACAGCGGGGATATTGTTGCCTCTGTCTTGAATATCGACAGAAAAGCTGATATGGATTCCGTCTCAATTGTTGTTCCCGGCGCAATCCGCAAGGTGTATCCGCATACGCAGCATCAGGCTGAATATATACAGTCAATGCGCGAAAAAAATATGGTTTTCTGTATCGGGGCGGCCGGTTCAGGAAAAACTTTTCTTGCAGTGGCAGAGGCGTTGCGACTTTTGCTTACTCATAAAGTTTCCCGGATTGTTATAACACGTCCTGTGGTGGAGGCGGGCGAAAGCCTTGGATTTTTGCCGGGGGATTTAAAGGATAAAATAACGCCGTATCTTAGGCCGCTTTATGATTCAATGGAACTGATTCTTCCAAAGGAGACAATAAAACGGCTTATGGAGTCCGAGGTGATTGAAATTGCTCCTCTTGCGTATATGCGCGGAAGAACTCTGAACAACAGCGCAGTTATTCTTGACGAGGCTCAAAATACAACAAGGGAACAGATGAAAATGTTTCTTACAAGGATGGGAGAAAATTCAAAAGTATTTGTGACAGGGGATGAGACACAGGTCGATTTGCCGAAAAAAGTTCCTTCAGGCTTGAAACACGCGGTTTCTCTGCTTGAAGAAATTGAAGAGATCGGCATAAACCGGCTTACTTCAGAAGATGTTGTAAGAAATCCTCTGGTGCAAAAAATTGTGAAGGCATATGAAAATGAACAAGACAAAGAGTGATCCTATTTCAGAATCAATAAAGAATTTCTTTTCTCAGCTGAAAAGTTATGTAAAATCGCATTGGCCGGTTCTGGTTCTTATTTTTGTGGGGTTTGTTGCGGTTTCTGTTGAAAATTTCTTTAAAGTCGCAATGTCGCAGACGGTTTTTTCTTATTCAATGGACGATTTTGAGGTTGGGCAGATTGCCGACCGGACGATTTATGCGCCAAAATCAATTCCTGCCGACGAGATGAATCCTGTTTTTGTTGAGGAAGGCGAAAAAATCATCAGAAAAGGTTTTCCGATTACGGACGAGGCTTACTCAAAGCTTCAGAAAATGTCGGAATCTCCGCATTACGTTGATTACCGTGCGTTCGCGGATTCTGAGCTTTTTTTGGCTCTCCTTGTGACAATGTGGTTTCTTCTGTTTACTTTTGCGCCGTTTGACCGTGAAATTCATCTTAGGGAAATTATTTTTCAGCTGGTTTGTTTTCTTCTGGTCTATGCGGCGGTTGCGTTCTGCTCAAAAATTTCTTTTTTTGCCACACAGTTTGACATTACGACGGTTATTCCAGCCTCACTTTTTATTTTGATTATTGCGGTTCTTTACGGACAGCTTAGCGCGATTTTCTGCTCGTTTATTTTTGCGTTCGGTGTCTTTGACGCAAGCTCATATCAGGTTGTTCCTTTTCTTTTTACGCTGGCTTCCTGCCTTGCGGCCTCAACTATTGTCCGAAAAATTGAACGCCGGATTGACATGATGTTTGTTTCCCTTATGCTTGCCGCAATAAATGCAGTTCTGGTTATTATTTTTGCCGTCATTTTTAACTGCAGCATACGGGAACTTTCTGTTGTTATCGGTCTTGTTGCCTTGAACGGATTCCTTTCCGGGGTTCTTTCGCTTGGTCTGATTACACCGATTGAGCTTCTTCTGAACACTGCGTCAGTTTTCCGTCTTATGGATTTAAGCGATTCAAACAATACATTGATGAGAAAACTTTTTCTTACAGCGTCCGGAACTTATCAGCACTCGCAGATGGTTGCCCAGCTTGCAGAAAGCGCCTGCCGCGAAATCAAGGCGAATTCTCTTCTTGCGCGTGTCGCGGCCTATTACCACGACATTGGAAAAATGGACCAGAGCGAATATTTTACGGAAAACGACATGGACGGTCAGCACAAACTTAACGAGATGAAGCCGAATCTTGCGGCGATTCTTGTGCGTAGCCACGTCAGAAAAGGCGTTGAAAAAGCCAGACAGCTTCACTTTCCGCAGCAGGTGGTTGATATTATCGAGCAGCACCACGGAAACAGCGTTATCTCTTATTTTTATGAAAAGGCGAAACAGCAGGACCCGAACGCAAATATCGAAGATTTTATGTATCCGGGAAATCCTCCGGTTTCAAAGGAGTCTGGAGTGGTTATGCTTGCCGACACGGTTGAGGCCGCCTGCAAGAGCCTTGATAATCCTACAGAAGCGCGTCTTGAAAAATTTATAGACACATTGATTACTTCAAAAATGGAGCATGGACAGCTTGATTCTTGCGCTCTTACTTTTGGAGACCTGAAAAAAATCAGGTCAGTTTTTGTAAAGATTCTTGCGGCTTATTACCACGGAAGAATAAAATATCCGAACCAGAAAGACCCGGACGCCAAGGACAAAAAAGATTCAACATTGGAAAAGAAACTCGAGTCTGAAAAAAAATCTGAAAAAACGTCTGCAAAAAGCGAAGAAAAAACTGACGCAGAGGAAAAGTAAATGGCAAACAGAATATTTGTTTCAGTGGAAGAGGGGCTTAGCGAGCCGGAATGGCTTGAAAAAATCGGGCCTTATATGCAGAAAGTTCTGGAAAAAGTCGGTTATGACAATGAGGAAATCTCTGTGATGTTCTGCACGGATAAATTTATACAGGAATTGAATAAAAATTACCGCAACATAGATGCTCCTACGGATGTCCTTTCTTTTGAAAATGGCGAGGAATACACGGATGAGGAGGGCGAATGGTTTTCTGCTGGCGATATTGTAATCAGCCTTGAGACGCTTCCGAAAAATGCGGAATATTTTGAGGTTGATAAAAATACGGAATTAAAACGTCTTCTGGTTCATGGACTTCTTCATCTGAACGGAATGGACCACGGCGAGGAACATATTGAAAAAGGAATTGCTCCGTCCGGCGAAATGCTTGTTCTGCAGGAAAAAGTTCTTTCAGAGCTTGCGGACGAAATTCTTATAGACTAAAAAGAGAGAAATAAAAAGATGAATTTTCAGTTATTCAAGAAAAAAGAAGAAAAAACGGCTACAGGAAATGATGAGCTTTCTGCGGAGGAGCAGGAAGTTATAAACGAAGAAAAACAGGATATGATTCAAGGAATCGAGGATCTGAGCGAGACAACCGTAAAGGAAGTTATGGTCCCAAGAATCGATGTTGATTTTATATCTGTTGACACTCCTGCGGAAGAGCTTATTGAAAAAATTGTGCAGAGCGGCCATTCGCGTTTTCCGGTTTACAGTGAGTCAATTGACAACGTTGTCGGTGTTCTTTACGTAAAAGATTTGATTTATTGTTTTGGCAGAAAAACACCGATTGAGCTTCAGAATATTATCCGCAAGGCGTTTTTTGTTCCGGAAAGCAAGCGGATTGACACTCTTTTAAGGGAATTCAAGCACCGTCACTGCCACATTGCGATTGCGATTGACGAATATGGCGGAATTGCCGGGATTATCACAATGGAAGATATTATCGAGGAGATTGTCGGCGACATCCAGGACGAATTTGACAATGAGCGCGAGGATATTCTTACAATCGGAAATAATATCTGGCTTTGCGATGCTCGCGTTGACCTTGATGATTTGAACGAGACAATCAGCGCGGATTTTCCGGCGGAAGAATTTGATTCCCTGGGCGGATTTGTGTTTGATTTGTTCGGAAAAATTCCTGTTAAATTTGAAAAAACTTCATGGGGAACTTACGATTTTATTGTGCAGGATATGGAAGGTCACAGAATCAATTCAATAAAAGTAATCAGAAAAGATGAAAAGGTGAGTGCTGATGAAAAATCTGAATAAAAAAATTTCAGTTGCGTTGTCGGCGTGTTTTATCTGCGGAAATATTTTTGCCGCGGCAGAAAAAACTGCCTCTGACTATTATAATGAAGGACTTGTTTCCCAGAATAACGAGAATTGGTACGAGGCAAGCCAGCATTATATGGAAGCAATCCAGAAAAATCCTGTTTATTCGGATGCGTGGTTTCATATCGCGCAGTGCTCGTATCAACTTGGCGAATTTGATTTGGTTCTTTCGCAGCTTGACGAGGCTGAAAAATATGCAAAAGACGACAATTCAATCAATAATCTGCGTGGAATGACTTATATTGCGATGCAGCAGTTTGGCGAGGCGCGTAAGATATTCGAGAAAATCCTTAAAAAGACGCCGAACGATGTTGATGCGCGGTTTGGTCTTGCGGAACTTGACCTTTTTGACGGAAGAATCTCCGGAGCGGAACGGCAATATTCCGAGGCGTTAAAGCGTCAGTCTGAAAACAGAAAAGCGTTGCTTAGCCTTGCGGTGGTTTCTTCGCAGCTTGGAAAAACTGAAAATTCCCATAGTTACATGAAGCAGGCGTTGAGTTTGTATTCAAACGAGGCTGAGGTCCATTATATCGCGGCGGTTGTTGCGGCAATGAACAACGATATAAAATCTGCGGAAATGCACTGCAGGGTTGCTGTTCAGATTGACGGAAATTATGGAAAAGCCTATGAGCTTCTTGCAAAAATCCGTTATGCGCAGAATGAATATGAAGATGTGATTTCGCTTTGTGATTTTATTATCGGGCGTGACAGAAACAATTCTTCGGCGTGGTATTTAAAAGGAGCCGCGCTGAATTCTCTTAAAAAACCGCTGGAAGCAATTTCTGTCTGGTCAAGCGGATTAAAAATTTCTCCGCAGGATGAGATTATGCGTGCGGCGATGGAAATAGCGGTTGGCAAAAATATTGCTCTGGAAGATTCCCGGCGTTCGGAGTGGGCTTTGTATCATATCCAGAATGCCCGTGAGTATGCGCGCCGGTATGAAAGTCAAGGTTCGGTATATGAATATCAGCGTGCCTTAAAAATTGAGCCTTCCAACAAAGAAGCCCGCACCGCATTTGCAAATATTCTTGAGCTGAACGGAATGCACGAGCTTTATCTGGAGCAGCTTCTTTTTATAAAAAACACAAAAGATGAAAATTCCGCGAAAAATCTTTCTGAAACAGAGCTTAATGACAAAATAGAAGCATACGAGAATCTTCTTCAGGATTCCCTGGCAAAAAAATGGAACGTTGAGCCATTCTATCTTGATAAAAACCGCTGGAATCTTGGAATTTATTATGTTCCGGGAACTATAAACCAGCTTCATATTGAAAATAACAGGATTGCCTCTGAATTTGCCGCGGATATTTTTTCGGGTCTTGCCTCTGCGGCAGTTTCTACAGAGTCGGCGTGTGTCTCTGGTTTTGGCGATGCTTACCAAAAAGCAAGATTGTCCGGAAAAGATTACTTTATTCTGGTTTCTGTTGACGAGGGCGCGCGTGATGTGACTCTTGACTACACAATGTATTCAGCCCGCACCGGTTCAAAAGTTACGGAAGATTCTTTGTACGGAACCGGAAACAACCGTTATTCTGGTGTTTTCCGCCGTTTCAGGGATGATATTTTGAACCGTCTTCCAATACGTGGAAAAATAATTGACCGCGACGGAAAAACTTTGCTTTCTGATTTGGGGCGTTCAGAAAATGTGATTGAAGGCTCGGTTTTTGATGTTGTCAGAAAAAATTCAATACAGACAGCAAGTTCCGGAAGTGGAGTAACATACAAAGATTCTGATATTCTTGGAACTTTTACGGTTACAACTTCCGGAGAAGAAATCAGCGAAGGAATTCTTGAGTACCGCGGATTTTACGACCGTGTGAACACCGGCGATGAGCTTGTCCTTATCAGCAGACCGAATCCAGACGAATCCAACGCATCCCAAGATTCTTCCGCGCAGCAGACTGCGGCTAACGCAACCAACGCAACCGCAAATGTCGCGCCTCAGGGAAACGCGAACGGTGAATCAGTTGTGGAGCACAAAAAATCAGGCCTTACAGCGGAAGATTTAGGTGTCCGCCGCACTCCCGCATTCATAGACTTGGTGCGTTCAATTTATTAGGCTACATCTTTTCAGTCTGCATTTCGTCTAAAGTCGCGTCAATCCACTTTTTAGCCTGGACCGGATATTCATCGTAGACCAGAAGGAATGTCCGTACTGCGGCGCTGTAGTCTTTTGTGTAATATTCGGATTCTCCAAGATAAAAAACCGCGCGCTTTGTAACTTCTTTCGAGCGGTTTGTTCCAAGAAGTTTCTTCAGCTGGTCTGCAGAATCCTTGTATTTTTTCTGTATAAAAGTTGTCCTTAAAATCTCAAAAAGAAGAAAATCATCGCCGCCGTCTGGAGAAATTATGTCCTCTTCAAAAATGTAAGGCTCCATCTGCTTTGACTCTTTGTCTTTTGG